>NZ_JBEOZT010000028.1:0-50738 GCF_040298265.1 Nonomuraea sp. NPDC001636 | reverse complement strand
GCGCCCCGCCCCCCTGGGGGGGGTTCGGTCCTCCTTTCTTGTTTGTCAACTCTTCCTCCTCCATCCCCCTCCCCCCCCCGCGCGCCCCCCCCCCGACTCCGGTGATCCTTCTCATCTCTATCGCGGTCAGGTCCTGGCGTCGGCTCGGAGCGCGGTAGATCGCCAGAAGGCCGACCCCGACAGGTATTCGCCGACGACGGAGCTGGTCGAGGCGTTCATGACGGCGTGCGACCAGGCCGGGGCCCACGACGTGAGGCTCGCCGCCCGGCGCCGGCGCCTTGGACGGGCGGCCGTCGCCACACTGGCGATCTTGACCGTGGTGTCGGCGATCGCCGCTGTGATCGCTGTCAACCGACAGGCATTGTCGGATGCCAGGCAGAAGGAAGCGATCTCCCGGCTGCTGACCGCCCAAGGGGATCGGCTCAAGGACAGCGACCCCGTCGTCGCCGGGCTCCTGGCCGCCACTGCCTCGGCGTTCGCACCCACCCCCCAGTCGCGGTACGGCATGCTGGCCGCCTTGGCCACCTCCACCCAAGGCGTACTTGAGGGGCACACGGGCGGGATTGACGTCACCACGTTCAACCGCGCCGGAACCATGCTCGCCACCGGCGACGACAAAGGCGTCATCCGGTTGTGGGATCCCGTACGGAGACGGCCGCTGGGCAAGGTCAGAGCGCACAGCGTCGGTGTGGACCTGGCGGCGTTCAGCCCGGATGGTTCGGTCCTGGCGACAGGCGACTTCTCCGATTCCGCGGTCCGGCTGTGGGACCCTCGGACGTTGCTCCCCATAGGCACGCTGGACGTCTCCACCGATGGACCCACGGCGCTGGCGTTCTCCCCCGACGGCTCGGTGCTGGCGGTCATCAGCAAGAAGTCCGTCCAACTGTGGAACCCGACAACGCGGCGACGACTCCCCGACCCGCCGCGCGTCGGTCGCCATGCACAGATCCTGGCCTTCAGCCCGGACGGCCGCGCCCTGGCGGTAGGCGAAGAGGACGGCACAGTCCGCCTTTGGGACCCGGCCACCTGGCGACAACTCGCGCGATTCGCGGGGCACAAGACGCGCATCACCGCGATGACCTTCACATCGGACGGCTCCACGCTGGCCACCGGCGACGACCTCAACAGCGTTCAGCTGTGGAACCTGACGAAACGGCAACGGAGCGGAAGCTTCACCACACCCATCGAGAGGCTCCGCGCGATGGCGTTCAGCCCGGACGGGTCCATGCTGGCCATCGGAAGCTCAGACGACGAGCTTGTGAGGCTGTGGGATCCGGGCACCAGAAAGGAGATCGGAGCGCTTCGCGGACACACCGACGGAGTCAGGGCATTGTCCTTCAGTCCGTCCGGGCTGCTGGCCACCGGAAGCGACAACGGAATCGTCCGGCTGTGGGCTGCTTCCACCTGGCGGCCGGCCCGGACGATCAACATCGCCAACGGCTCGGTCAGCGCCCTCGACTTCGGTCGCGACGGCACGCTCCTGGCCACCGGCAGCAGCCTGCGCGGAGGGGCTCAACTATGGGATCCCGCCACCGGCGCCGAGACCGGCGTCCTTGGCGACAAGGCTGAGGCCGTCGGGGCACTGGACTTCAGCCCGGACGACTCCGTGCTGGCGGTCGGCACGTCGGCGGCGCAGCTATGGGACACGGCCACCTGGCGGCCCAGGGACTCCTTCCCCGGCGGCGGCAGCGGGATCGGCGTGCTCGCCTTCAGCCCGGACGGCTCGACGCTCGCGGTCAGTGCCGGTGCCTCGATACAGCTGTGGAACATCCGAACTCGCCGGCTGATCGGTGCCGTCAAGGCGCCAGGATCTTCGAGCAATTCGGCCTATGCCCTCGCCTTCAGCTCGGACGGCTCGATCTTGGCCGTCGGCGGCCAGAGCGAGGCCGTCACGCTGTGGAACCCGGCGACGCTCCGTCAGCTGGGCGAGCTCCCCGGCCACGTCGACAGCGTCCACGCGGTGGCGTTCAATCCCGCCGGGACAGTCCTGGCCACCGGCGACACCCGGGGCACCGTTCGCTTGTGGGATGCGGTGACCAGACGGTCGCTGGGAGAGCTCAACGCCCACAGCAACGGGGTGTTCGCGCTCGCCTTCAGCCCGGACGGCTCCACGCTGGCGTCAGCGGGCTGGGGAACGGCCGTCCGCCTGTGGGATCGTCAGACTCGGGGGCTCGTGCAAGAGTTCAACATCCGTCACGACAGTGCCTTCGGGCTTGCCTTCGACCCCAAGGGGACAAGGCTGGCGGTTGGCCTCGACAATGAGGCGCAGTTGTGGGAACTACATGTTCCTCATGACCTCGTACGGGCGGTCTGTGACGTGGCGGGGCGTTCACTCACTCGGCGCGAGTGGCAGCTGTATCTGCCGCCGAACGAGCCGTACAGAACCATCTGCCCTTGAGCCACCGTGGCGCCGACACGGGGGGCGCATCGGGATCTTGCAGGGGCTCAGCGGCGGACGCGGTAGCGGATGTGGGTGGCCTCTGGGGTGTCGATCACCTGAATGATCTCCAACTCGATCTCCGACGTCAGGACGTCGAACAACCGGCGTCCTGCGCCCAGGAGCACGGGGATGTGATGGATCTGCACTTCATCCAGCACCCCGGCCTGGAGGGCCTGCTGCACCGTGTACGCACCGCCACGAATCTGGACGTCCCGGTCCCCGGCGGCGGCCTTCGCCTGCGCCATCGCACTTGCGATCCCGTCGTTCACGTAGGTCACCAGCGGATAGCCCCACCGGGCGGCCGGGCCGGGCGGCCGGTGACTGGGGACGAAGATCGGCAGACCGCCGTGAGAGCCGCCCCAGTGGTCCATGAGCTCGGCGGTCCGCCGTCCCGCGAGGATCGCACCAGCCCCGTTCCATTCGTCCTGGAACTGCTTGACCGGCCCGGGATGCTGGTCGGAGTCAGCCCACTTGTGCAGCCGCTCGCCGTCGTCGCCGCCGAGAAAGTCGTGGGGGTCGGCGATGTATCCGTCGAGGGACATCGACATGTCGAGCACTGACTTGGACATGGCCCACTCCTTGTCTCCAACGGCGTGGCTCCTCGGCCACCTCCGCTCCCTGGTTCGGAGCCTAACTGTGTCCTCAGGACACTGTGTACGCTAGATACAGTTTTGGCGGATGGCAAGCGGGAGGCGACATGTCGGCCAACGAGGATCCAAGAGCACTGGCCGAGCTGTTGTGGGGCCTGCGGAAGCCGCCCACCAGAGGCCCCAGGCCCGCCTTCGACCTCGCCCGGCTGGCCGACACCGCCGTCAAGGTCGCCGACACGGAGGGCCTGGAGGCGGTGTCCATGCACCGGGTCGCCGCCGAGCTCGGCCTCACCAAGATGGCCCTGTACCGCTACGTCAACGGCAAGACGGAGCTGATGGCCATCATGATCGAGGCGGCGGTCGGCACACCCCCCGACCTGAGCGGGGCGGCCGGCTGGCGGGCCAAGCTGGAGGAGTACGCCCGCGGACTGTCCGCCGCCTGGCGGCGCCACCCCTGGCTGCCGTCGATCACCGTGGGCGACCGCGTCATGGGACCACGTGAGACCGCATGGTCCGAAAGAGCCCTCAGCGCCCTCACCGACACCCCCCTGACCGAACGCGAACGGCTCGACGCGGTCATGATGGTGTCCCACCACATCCGCGCCACCCACCCGGCCGCCACCCAAGGCACTCAGACCTGGACGGACGGCAGCGCCGCCCCCATCATGCGCGACCTGCTACTCCTCAACGCCGGCCGTTTCCCGCTGCTGGCCACCGCCGTGGCCGTCCCCTCGACCACCACCACCCGGGAGTTCGGCCTCCTCGCCCTCCTCGACGGTCTCGAACGCACCATCACTCAACGCACCCACGACAACGGCGCTTCGCCCCCAGATCCTCCGTAAACGGCGACCATCGGCCGGGCAGCTGTTCGGACGTCCCCGGCAGAGTTCGACCGAACAGGAGACTCGGCTCGTGAGCGGCGCGATGAGCGCTCAACCGTCAGGGCGTGGCGGTGGCGCGCTGCACGGTCGCCCGCCTGATGCGCCGGCTCTTCAGCTTGGCTCAGATCTCCGCCGGCCGCCTCTGGGCGCGGCGGGAGCGCTACGCCGGCTCGACCAGGCAGGACGGGCTGTCAGTCGTCGATGGCCTGGTAGAGCGTGGTCCAGAAGTCGTGGATGGCCCGCGCCGAATCCGGGGTGGACATGCCGGTCTGGGTGAGCAGAATGCCGACGAGCCCATTGTGCGGGTCGGCGTAGACGGTGGTGCCGCTGCCGCCGTCCCAGCCGAACTGGCCGACGGGCGCGTAGTCGCCCCGGTAGGTGCGCACCGCCATGCCGAAGCCCCAGCCGCCGTGCTGCCCCAGGCCGTACCCCCGATGGACGGACTCGCGGCCCCAGGCGACTCGGGCGGCCAGTTGCTCGGGCGGAAGTTGGTTGGTGGTCATCAGCTCGACCGCGGGCCGGGACAGGATCCGTTCGCCGTTGTGCAAGCCGCCGTTGAGTAGCATCCGGAAGAAGGCGTGGTAGTCGTCGGCGGTGGAGTCGAGCCCGCCGCCGCCGGACTGGAACGCCGGAGGCGTGCTGTGGTGCCCCCCTTCGGCCGGGTCCTCCACGCGGAACTCTCCGGTCTGCCAGTCGGGGGCGTACAGCGGCGGCAGCCGGTCGATCTCGTCGGCGGGCACGTGGAAGCCGGTGTCCTTCATGCCCAGCGGATCGAAGATGCGCTCGCGCAGGAACTCCTCGAACGACTGCCCGGTGACCCTGGCCACCAGCACGCCGAGCACGTCGTTGCTGATGTTGTAGATCCACCGCTCGCCGGGCTGGCAGATCAGCGGCAACGTGCCGAGGCGGCGCATCCACTCATCCGGGTCCGGCGCGGGCAGCAGCCATCCGCCCTCCTGGCCGTAGACACCCCGCTCGAAGAGCGCTCCCATGATCGGGGTGCCCGGCGCGGTCATGTCCATGCCGAGCCCGTTGGTGGAGGTGAGCAGGTCCCGCACGCTGATCGGCCGCCGCGCCGGCACTGTGTCGTCCAGCGGTCCGTCGGGCCGCGTCAGCACCTGCCGGTCGGCGAGCTCGGGCAGCCACGGATCCACCGGGTCGTCCAGCCGCAGCCGGCACTCGTCCACCAGCACCATCGCCGCCGCCGCCCCGACCGGCTTGGTCGTGGAGGCCATCCGGAAGATGGTGTCGCGGCGCATCGGCGCGCCACCGTCATGGCGCATCGTCCCGATCGTCTCAACGTGGGTCTCCTCGCCCCGGCTGACCAGGGCGACCAGCCCGGGGATCTTCCCGGACTCGACATGCCGCGCCAGCACCTCGCGCAGTCTGTCCAGCCCGGTCTTGGAGAAGCCGCTGTTGCTGTGTCCCATCATGAATCTCCTCTACACAATGTTTGATCTTGCAAGGCCCGTCTCGGCGCGGCGCGCACGAGAGTCGGGAGTCTGGCGGTCTCAGACGGCGACGCGCGCGATGGCGTCGGTCAGTTGCTTGCGCGCACGCGCGGGGACGTAGCTCACCAGCGGAGTAGGCGCGGACAAACTTCTCGACGAACTTCACCGGGTCATGCCGGACGATCTGGCGGATCGGCGTCCCGTTCGCCGCAACCTGTTCGACCAGGCCCCCGAGGTCAGGCCACGTGTGGCGGTCTCTCACACGTCGGTTGACGGCACCCCATCCTGCTCTTACTTCACGGACGTGCCGGTGACCACCGGTAGCGCGATCGAGGTGCCGGCCAGGTCGATGGTGACCTTGGCTCCGGTGCCGGGTTCCGCGTCGTCTGCGTTGCCGTGGCCGGTCTCGTCGATGTTGAAGTCATCGTTGGTTCCGGTCAGGATCAGGCCCAGTCGATGTCCGGCCTTGAACTCGTAGTCCAGCGGCAGCGTCTTCCAGGTGATCTGGTACGACTTGCCCGGCGTCAGCGGCGTCTGGCGGCTGAGTGACTTGTGGTTCCACGCGTCCATGAGTCCGCGGGTGACCACGTGGAAGGCGGTGGTCGCCGTGTTGTCGCCGACCTTGTGGTAGCAGCCGTCGTCGTCGGCCGTGCCTTGGCCGACGCAGTCTGTGCCGTCGAGGAACTTGAGGCCCTCTGCGGATGTGGCGGTGCGTTCGCGGTAGTTGATGCGGGTGTCGGTGCCGTAGTCGACGAGCAGCACGCCCAGGTTGGCCGTGGGCTTGTCAAGCTTGACCTTCAGGCTCACCGACGGCGTCCCCGACAGCCGCATCGACGTCTTCAGGGGCGGAGTCAGAAAGGCGAGCCGGTCGGGGTTGGCGGTGGCGGGGTTGTCGGCCATGGCGATCTCGGTCTGGGCGGTGTCGAGAAAAGTGCCGGAGCCGGTCGAGGGCTTGTGGCCCAGCGAGCCGTTCTGCTGCGGCCGCAGAGTCGTCATCCGCCCCTGCGCCGGCCAGTCGGCCTGACTGATCCACCGGTTCGGGCCGAGCTGCAGGTCGACGCGTGGCTCGCGCATGATGTCGTTGGAGATGCCCATGAGTTCGTGGTCGAACCACTTGTTGAGGGTCTTGAGCCACTCCTCGCGGCGGGCCCAGAACGGGTCGAGGTGGCCGTACTGCGTCACCCATGCCTTGCGCTGCACGGTTCTGGGCAACATGGCCCACCACTGGGCGAACTGGCTGCCCACCACGGCCCGGTCCTGCATGCCGTAAACGGCGAAGACGCTGGCGTGGATGTTGCGTGCCTGCGAGATCGGCCCGGTCCGGTAGTTGCGTTCGTCCCAGAAGGCGTTGTAGTTGCCGGTGGCGTCGTCCTCGCCCTCTTGCAGGCGCTGGTGCTCAGCCGCGCACTTTTCGTCCGGATCGGTGTCGAAGCGCTTGGCCATGAACTCCTGAACGCCCTTGAACCAGGAGATGGTGCCGTTCATGCGGCTTGCTTCGTAGCCGTTGGTGTAGCTCGCGAGCGGCACGATCGTCTCCAGTCCCTGCACGCCGGTCCCGGCAACCCCGACGCCGAGCGCTCCCTCGTAGGAGTGTCCGATCATGCCGGTGCGTCCCGTGGTCCAGGTGGCTTCGACCGGTTCGCCCTTGTCGTCGTAGGCGGTCGCCCGTCCGTTCAGCCAGTCGATGACAGCCTTGCCGCCCAGCACGTCAGGGGCGCCGTAGGAGGTCGGGCAGCCGTCGGACAACCTGGTGCCGACCATGTCGACGGAGACGAACGCGTACCCGCGCGGCACGAAGTAGTTGTCGTAATACAGCGGGAACTTCGTCGCGTTCCCGCTGGCGTCGTATTTCTTGTGGTCATTCTCGTAGCCGGCGCCCGGTTCGTCGAAGGTCGGGCTCTCGTGCATGATCACCGGGACTTTGAGCCCGGAGCCGGACTCCTTCGGCCGGATGATGTCCACCCGGATCAGATCCTTCTTGCCGTCGTTGTCACTGTCCACCGTCGACTTCACCCGGACGTGCTCACGGATGGCGTCCTGATAGGAGAAGACGGGCTGCGTCACTCCGCCGGAGACTTCGATCTTCGGCGCCGCCTTCGCGGAAGCAGCGGGGGCGGCGGCGACCACGAGCGGGATCGCGAGTGTGACTGCGGCGAGGAAGCCTCGCCGTTGCGCGTTGGACATGTGCTTCCCTTCGGGGATGGATGGTCGCCAATCCATGGCGGCATGGTGTGGTTCCGCGCGTCAGCGCGGAGCTCCGGCGGCGGCGGCTCGCGCAGCACGCTGAAATGGCGGCGAGTGTGCAGTCATCACCTGTACGGCGGATCGGCCGAAAGGACCGCCAGGACGACGCCCTCGCACGTTCCCTTCAGCATCTCCGTCACCTGCCTGCCCATGGAACGGCCCCCCGCCCCTCGCTACCTAGTGTTGCTATGTACCGGTAGAAAGTAACACTGACTACCGGTACATAGCAACACCGAATAGCTGTGCGAGGCGAGCCGGGACCGTGCTGGTGGTGGACGTCCCCAAACTCAGGGTTTCGGCCTGGGGCGTTGAGCTGGGCGGTGGCGATGAGGGTGGCGTAGCCGATGGCGTCGGGGCCGGCAAAACGCACCTGGTTGTTGATGGCGAGATCGCGATCATCCTGACGTCGAGTCGGAAAACTGGATTGTTGTGCGGGTCGAAGAGCGTCATCCTCACGTCGAGACCTTTGTGACTGTGCGCGAGAGAATGGAAGTTCGTGGACCGAGATCGAGTGCGGTGGGAGCTGCGCGTAGAGATGTACGCGACCCCGGAGCAGGCACGGGACATTGAGGAAGGGGTGCAACGCCTGCTGTGCCCTGATCCTGATCATCGTCCGCCATGTCCGATCCCCTGGTCCATCGGTCTTACCGAGGCCGAAGGTGATGTCGCGGCGGATCTGGAAGAGCAGTACCTGATCGAGCACGGCGGGAACGGCGCCGCCGGCTGATTGGGCCCGCAGGGTTGTTGACGCGGGTGATCGGTGGGTGGCGAGCATCAAGGCACGACTCCGGCCACCTCACCTTCGTCGACCTTCCCGTCCTGGGCGGTCGGGCGAGATCACCACGGCGTAGGTGGGCGCCTTCTTCGACCGCGAGCCCCGGCCCCTGCCGGACGGCCCGGCGCCCGCCGTCCCCGACGCCTTCCAGAAACCCATAGGCGGTACCGTCAGGCGGGCGCGGTGTTCAGCGCTTCATCGCGCCCTCGGCCGCCGCGTCGGCCGCGGCGGCGATGGCCGTGCCGGCGAGCTCCAGGCGGCGGGCGAGCTCCCGTTCCTTCATCTTGTCCGCCGTCAGCTCGCCGGTGAAGATCCGGGCGATCTCGTACTGGTACATCCTGCGCACCGCCCCGCCCGCCTTCTTGGCCGCCAGTGCGTCCCCGACGGCTGCCGACGGTTTCGATGCCAAAGCGCGGACCGCTTCGTCCAACGCCTCGATGCCCGCGAGCACCTGGTCGAGCAGCGGGGTGAAGCCGGTTCGGCCGGGCAGCCGGTACAGGTGGGCGCCTCTGACGAAGTCGCGCAGCGCGTCGAGCACGTCGTCGATGGCGCGCGAGAGCCGGAACAGGTCCTCCCGGTCGATCGGGGTGATCAGGACGGACTCCAGCTCCCCCACCAGCCGGGCCCGCTGGGTGTCGCCGAGGTGCTCGATCGCCCGCATCCGCTCGTGCGCCCCGGCGGAATCGACCTCGCCCGCCACCATGGCCAGCGCGAGCCGGGCGCCCTGCCTGGTCGCCTGGAGCTGTCCGGCCAGGGCCTCCGTCAGCGCGGTGTCCATGCGCCCGGCCAGCAGGTCGCGGAACCGGCTCAGCCGCCTCATACGACCATCCCCAGCCCGAAAGACGCCAGCCCCGCGAGCAGGGCGCTCGTCGGCAACGTCAGCAGCCAGGCCAGCACGATCTTGACGGCCGCGTGCCAGCGCACCCTGCCGCCGCCCTCCGCCATCGCCGACCCGATCAGCCCGCCCGCGACCGCCTGGGTCATGCTCACCGGCATCCCGGCCGCGGCGCAGCCGATCACGGTGAGTCCGGAGCCGGCCTGGGCGGCCACGCCGTACAGGGGGCGGACGGAGGTGATCTCGATGCTCAGCGTGCGGCCCGCCTTCGGCAGGCCGTACAGGGCTCCGACGCCGAACAGGGCCGCGGCCGTCAGCGTGACGGGAAGCGGCGCGTCCGGGACGCCCAGCGCGAGGATGAAGACGGCCGTCATCTTCTGGCCGTCGTTGGCGGCGTAGGCGAGGCTCTGGACGGCGAACCCGGCCCAGTGCCAGCGTGCCAGCCCCCGGCTCGCGGTCAAGGCGCCCAGCAGCCGCGCCACCAGCGGCGCCGCCAGCGCCCCGGCGAACGGCGCGGCCAGCCCCACCGCCAGCACGAGCGCCACCGGCCCGGCCGCCACAGGCATGCCCCAGCCGATCCCGGCCCCGGTGAGCCCGCCGACGACGGCCAGGGTGAGGCTGGTGGGCTTGCCGAGATGACCGAGGGTGAGGACGACGACCAGCGCCGCGATCACCGCGACCGCCAGGACGTGCCGGGCGTGCGGGCCCTGCGGCGTGGCCAGGCGCCGGGTGAACGTCTGCGCCACCTCCTGGGTCAGCAGGGGGACCAGCGCGTTCATCGCGACGAGCACGGCGATGCCGGTCCGTGGCCGTACCGTGGGCAGCTTGTGGCCGGGGGCCAGCAGGGCGCCGCCGTCGTTGACGCCCGTGACCACGGCGAAGACGGCCGCGAGCAGGACTTCTAAGGGCACGGCGAGCCGCCTGGTCCGGTCACAGCCCCAGCCGTTCCCGCTCGACGTGGTCGAGCGCCATCCGGACCGCGCCGAGTGCGATGCTCTCCTCGCCGAACGTGGACAGCGCGACCTCGGGAGGGTTCAGGCACATCTGGGCCAGATGCGCCCGCATGCGTCCGAGCAGCAACTCGCCCGCGCGCGAGAACCCGCCGCCCACGACGACCAGCTCGGGGTCCACCACGAGCACGAGCGCGGACGCGCCGCGCGCGAGCCCGTGCGCGAGCCGGTCCACCACCGCGAGCGCCTGCTCGTCGCCCGCCCGCGCCGCCCGGAAGATCTCCTCGGCGTCCCGTCCCGCCTTGGCGAGCACGACGGAGGAGTCCTCCCAGCCGGTCAGCGGCAGTCTGCCCAGCTCGCCGGCGCTGCCGGTGCGGCCGGTGCGCAACCGGCCGTCGAGCAGCAGGCCGTGCCCGGCCCGGTATCCGGACAACACGTAGACCAGGTCCTCGACGTGCCGCGCGCTGCCCCGCCAGTGCTCGGCGACGGCCGCGAGATTGGCGTCGTTGGCCGCGAACCCCGGGCAGCCGAACCATCGTCCGACCTGGCCGGCGAGGTCGAGCCCGGTCCAGCCGGGGATGAGGTGCGAGACCGACACCCGGCCGGACCGGTCCACGACGCCCGAGGTGCCCACCGTGGCCGCCCACACGCCCCCGCGGGCCAGCCTCGCCGCCTCCACGCACGCGGTGGCGGCCCGCTCGGCCAGCGCGAGGCGTTCGGCGGCGGGCATGTGCTCGTCGGCGTCGAGCCGTCGTTCCTCGATCACGTCGCCGTTGAGGTCGGCCAGCATGGCGAGAATGCGCCGCGGCCCCACGTCCAGGCCGACGACGTGACCGGCCTCGGACCTGAACCTGAAGCGGCGGGCGGGCCGCCCGGCCCTGCCCTCGGTGGGCGCGGCCTCCTCCGCGAGCCCCCGCTCGGTCAGGTCGGACAGCGCCACCTCAGCGGTCTGCCGCGACAGACCGGCGGCACGTGCGAGCTGGGTCAGCGTCTGCGGCCCGCCCTGGCGCAGGGCGTGCAGGGTGGCGCGCGTGTTGAGGCGGCGCAGCAGTGCGGTGTCGTTAGTAACACCGAGAGTTCTCATAAGGCCCCTTGACGGTAGGACTGGGCAAACTCTAGCTTTACGTCGCGTCTTCTCATAATTGGAGTTGGGAACATGCGACAGGTTGGGCTGGCCTTGGTCGGTGCGGGCGACCGAGGGACGAGATACACGCGATACGCGACGGCGGACGGCCGTGCCAGGCTCGCCGCCGTGGCCGAGCCTGATCCACGGCGCCGGGAAGCACTGCTCGCCGAGCACCCGGACGCCGTCGGCTTCGGCGACTGGCGGGAGCTCGCCGAGCAGCCGCGGCTCGCGGACGCGGTGGTGATCGCGACGCTGGACGCCAACCACGTGGAACCGGCGGTGCGCTTCGCCGAGCTCGGCTACCACATCCTGCTGGAGAAGCCGATGGCGATCCGGCTGGGGGACTGCCGGAGGATCGTCGCGGCCGCCGAACGGGCGGGCGTGTTGTTCGCCGTCTGCCACGTGATGCGCTACACGTCCTACACCCGCGGGGTGAAGGCCGTGCTCGACAGCGGGCGGCTCGGCGAGATCGTGAACATCGAGCACCTGGAGCCCGTCGGCTGGTGGCATCATGCCCACTCCTATGTGCGCGGCAACTGGCGCCGCACCGATCAGGCCACGTTCATGCTGCTGGCCAAATCGTGCCACGATCTTGACTGGCTGACGTACGTGATGGGCCGCCGGGTGACGCGGGTGTCGTCGTTCGGAGGGTTGAAGCACTTCACGGCCGGCAACCAGCCGGCGGGCGCGGCGGAACGCTGCCTGGACTGCGCCGTCGCGGACACCTGCCCGTACGACGCGAAGCGCATCTACCTGCCCTTCGTGGGCAGCCAGGACCGCTGGCCGCTGGCCGTGCTGAGTGAGGACACCACCGAGGCGGGCGTGCTGCGCGCGCTGCGCGAGGGCCCCTACGGCAGGTGCGTGTACGCCTGCGACAACGACGTGGTCGACCACCAGGTGGTCAACCTCGACTTCGACGGCGGGGCGACCGCGTCGTTCACCATGACCGCCTTCTCCCCCAAGGCCCCGCGCCAGACCCGCATCTTCGGCACCCGCGGCTCCCTCGAAGGGGACGGCGCCCGGCTCACCGTCACCGACTTCGTGACCGGGGCCGTCGAGGTCATCGACACCAACCCGCCCGCCGACGGGCACAGCGGCGGCGACCAGGGCCTGGTCACGGCGTTCCTGGACGCCCTCACCCGCAACGACCCCTCCCCCATCCTCTCGGACCCCCGGGAGAGCCTGCACAGCCACGAGATCGCGTGGGCGGCCGAGGAAGCCCGCCTCACCGGAACCGTCGTCACCCTGAAGGAACCACGATGAAGAAGACCCTCTTGCTCGCCTGCGCGCTGACACTCGCCACGACCACCGCGTGCGGCGCCGACGAGGAGGAATCGCCCGCCGACGGACGCGGCCCGATCACCATCGTCGACACCCAGAGCCACGAGGCCGCGACCAGAAAGGTCATCGACGCCTGGAACGCGGCCCACCCCGACCAGCAGGTGACCCTGGACATCCAGCCCAAGGACGCCGACAGCCAGCGGCAGCGCCTGATCAACAACGCGCAGACCAAGTCCGACGCCATGGACGTCATCATGCTGGACGCCGTCTGGACGGCGGAGTTCGCCGCCAACCGCTGGGTGGACCCCATCGCCGCCGGCACGTTCAAGGCCGAGGAGTTCCTCGCCCCCACCCTGCAGACCGCCACCTACCGGGGCACCCTGTACGCGATGCCCTGGCTCACCGGGACCGGCCTGCTCTACTACCGCAGCGACCTGGTCGACGAGGCCCCCACGACCTGGGCCGGGATGAAGGAGACCTGCGACGAGGTGCTGCCCGGACACAAGGAGATGTCCTGCTACGCGGGCCTGCTCGACAAGTACGAGGGCCTGACCGTCTCCTTCTCCGAGGCCGTGCAGTCCGCGGGCGGCACCGTGGCCGACGAGTCCGGCGTGCCGCACCTGGACACCGACGCCGCCAAGGCGGGACTGGCCTTCCTCGTGGACGGGCTCAAAAGCGGCATGATCCCCAAGGAGGGCATCACCTTCAAGGAGGACGAGGTCAAGAACGCCCTGCAGAGCGGCAAGGTGCTCTTCGCCCGCAGCTGGGCCTCGCTGTACGGCACCGCCAACGCCGCCGACAGCCCCGTGGCGGGCAAGATCGGGGTCGCCCCCATCCCCGGCCTCGACGGGCCGGGCAGCGGCACCCTCGGCGGGGCGAACCTGGCGATCTCCGCGTTCTCCAAGCACAAGGAGACCGCCAAGGACTTCCTGGCCTTCCTCACCTCGCCCGAGCAGATGAAGACCTGGGCCACGGTCAACAGCACACCCGTCGCCCGCGCGGCGCTCTACGACGACCCGGAGCTCGTCAAGCAGTACCCGTACCTGCCCTCCCTGAAGGACGGCATCGTCGCGGCCAAGCCCCGGCCGGTCGCCGTCAAGTACGGTGACGTGACCGCGGCGATCCAGAACGCCGTATACCCGGCGCTGTCCGGCGAGGTGGCCGTCGACCAGGCGCTGTCCGGGCTGCAGCAGCAACTGTCGGGGCTGCTCAAGCAATGAGGCGCGGCTCGCGGTGGTTCACCGCACTGATGATCTCCCCGACACTGCTCGCCCTCGCCCTGGTGGTCCTGTACCCGCTGGTCGCGGCCGCGCGGGAGTCGATGTACGTCCGGGGCGAGGGTTTGGACGCCGACGGTTTCGTCGTCGAGGGCGAACGGTTCGTCGGCCTGGCGCACTACGCCGAGCTGGTCGGCGAGCGCTTCCTCAACGCCCTGGCCAACACCACGGTCTTCACCGTCGTCACCGTCACGCTGGAGACCGTGCTCGGCGTCGCGATGGCGCTGGTCATGCACAACGTCCTGCGCGGCCGCGGCCTGGTGCGGGCCAGCATCCTCATCCCCTGGGCGGTGCCGACCGCCATCTCCGGCCTGATGTGGCGGTGGGTGTTCCAGGCCGACGGCGTGGCCAACGCCGTCATCGGCGAGAAGATCCTGTGGACCACCGAAGGCGTCCAGGCCAAGCTCGCCGTCATCGTCGCCGACACGTGGAAGACCGCGCCGTTCGTCGGGCTGCTGGTGCTCGCCGGGCTGCAGATCATCCCCACGATGGTCTACGAGGCCGCGAAGGTGGACGGCGCCTCGGCCTGGCAGACGTTCTGGCGCATCACGTTGCCGCTGGTCAGGCCCGCGCTGGTGGTGGCGGTCCTGTTCCGCATCCTCGACGCGCTGGCCATGTTCGACCTGCCGTTCGTGATGATCGGCCGGGGCAAGCTCTCCGTGGAGACCCTGTCGGCCCTGGTCTGGGACGAGGCCACCCAGCTCAGGTACGGGTCGGCCGCCGCCTACGGGATCGTGCTGATCTCGTACGTGGCCGTGGCGGTGTTCGTCTTCGTCCGCCTGCTCGGCGCCGACCTGCTCGCCGACGCACGATCAAGGAAGAGGACGGCATGAAGAGGGCCTTGGGCGCCGGGCTCGTCGTGGTGTACTGCCTGGCGCCGTTCTACTGGATGGTCGTCTCCAGCCTGCGGCGCACCGGCGACATCTTCTCCACCACCCCCTGGCCGTCGCCGCCGTCGCTGGAGAACTACGCCGCGGTGTTCTCCGGGCACAGCGACTTCGGCCGGGCGCTGCTCAACAGCCTGATCGTGTCGGCCGGCACCACCGCGCTGACGCTGGTCCTCGGCATCTGCTGCGCCTACGCGCTGGCCCGGCTCACCTTCCGCGGCAAGAACCTCGTGCTCGGCCTGATCATGGGTACCTCGATGTTCCCCGGCGCGCTGCTGATCGTGCCGCTGCTCAAGCTCTTCACCGAGCTGGGCTGGATCAACACCTACCACGCGATGATCGTGCCGAGCATGTCGTTCGCGTTGCCGCTGGCCGTCTGGACGCTCACCGCGTTCTTCCGCCAGATGCCGCACGAACTGGAGCAGGCCGCCACGATCGACGGCTGCACCCGCTGGGGCGCGTTCCGGCGGGTGATCCTGCCGATCGCCGCGCCGGGCGTGTTCACCACGGCCATCCTCGCCTTCTTCGCCACCTGGAACGAGTTCATGATCGCGCTGACCATGATCAGCAAGGCGGACATGCAGACCGCCACCGTGCGGGTGGCCCAGTTCGGCGGAGCCTCCGACTTCGACACCCCGTTCGGCACCCAGATGGCCGCGGGGGTCGTCGTCACGATCCCCCTCGTGATCCTCGTCCTGGTCTTCCAGAAGAGGATCGTCGCCGGGCTCACGTCCGGCGCGCTCAAGTAACCCCCGGAAAGGAACCCCCCATCATGAGCATCAGCAGGAGAGGTCTGCTCGGCGCCGGCGCCGTGGCGGCGGCCGGCGTCGGACTGGCCGCGATGCCCGCCTCCGCGACCGTGGAGAAGCGCAGGATCCGGCGCGGAGTCATCCGCGTCGCCTCCTTCAACATCCACTACGGCGCCGGCCCCGACAACGTCTTCGACCTCCGGCACACCGCCGAGATGATCGAGGCCATCGACCCGGACGTCATCGGCCTCCAAGAGGTCGACAAGCACTTCCGCGCGCGCAGCGAGTGGCTCGACACCGCCGGCGAGCTGGCCGGGATGCTCGGCATGCACCAGGCGTACGGCGCCAACTACGACCTGGACCCGCTGGAGCCGGGCCGGCCGCGCAGGCAGTACGGCACCGCGTTCCTGTCCCGCTGGCCGATCCTCGAATCGAGCAACACCCGCCTCCCGCAGTACACCGGCAGCGAGCCGCGCGGCCTGCTGGAGGTCGTCGTCAACATCCAGGGCAAGCAGGTACGGCTGGGCAACTCGCACATGCAGCACACCAGCGACGCCGAGTGGCAGGAGCAGGCCGACGCCATCACGGCCCGGCTCGCCCAGTCGGCCCAGCCGGTCATCCTGCTCGGCGACACCAACGCCGTGCCGACCTTCCCCGGCATCAAGACCTTCACCGACCGGTACGACGACGTGTGGGCACGGGTCGGCGTGGGCCCCGGCCTGTCGGCGGCGAACACGTGGCGCTTCGACTACGTCTTCGTGCCCAAGGGCTCCGACGTGCGCTCGGCCTGGCTGGTGAGCACCGACGCCTCGGACCACCTGCCGCTCGTCACAGACCTGCTGCTCCCGTGAAGGACGCCTCCATGACCCCCCGGCGCCTGCTCACCGCGTTGCTCGGCGTCGCGCTGACCACGCCGATCGCGCTTCCCGCGCGGGCCGCCGGGCACTGGGCCGACGCCTGGGCCACCTCCCTGCACTCCTCGGCCGCCGCCGCGGCGCCGCCCGCGTACGAGAACCAGAGCATCCGCATGGTCGTGCGGATGCGCGGCGACGGCGACCAGGTGCGCGTCCGGCTCTCCAACCTCCACGGCGACCGGCCGGTGACCTTCGGCGGCGCCACCGTGGCACTGCGCAGCTCCGGCCCGGCGCTGGCCGCGGGCACACTGAGGCGGCTCACCTTCGGCGGCGCGCCCTCGGTGACCGTCCCCGCCGGTCAGGACGTCTCCAGCGACCCGGTGGAGCTGAAGGTCAGGAGCGGCCAGGACGTGGCCGTCAGCATCTACCTCCCGGACGCCACCGGGCCGGCCACCTGGCACCGGTCCGCCGTGCAGACCAACTACCTCACGACCGGCGACCACACCGCCGACGAGGACGGCGGCTCGTTCACCACCACGGTGAGAAGCTGGATCTTCCTCAACGCGGTCGCCGTCACCCACGGGCCCACCCGCGAGACGCTGGTCGCGCTCGGCGACTCCATCACCGACGGCTCCGGCACGGCCGTCGACGGCTTCGAGCGCTGGCCGGACCAGCTGGCGGCCCGGCTCGCCGCCGCCCCCGGACGCGACCCCGCCGTCGTCAACGTGGGCATCGGCGGCAACCGCGTGCTGGCCGACACCGCACAGGACGGCCTGAGCGTGCTGAACCGGCTGGAGCACGACGTGCTCACCCGCGACGGCCTGAGGTACGTGCTGCTCCTCGAAGGCACGAACGACCTGCGCAACCGCGCCACCGCCGACCGGCTCGTCACCGCCTACCGCCAGATCGCCGACCGGGTGCACGCGGCGGGCGCGCGGATCATCGGCGGGACGCTCCCGCCACTGAAGGGCAGCGCCGGGTACGACGAGGCGTTGGAGGCCGAACGCCAGGCCGTCAACACCTGGATCACCACCGGCGGCGCGTTCGACGGGGTCGTGGACTTCGCGAGCGCGCTGGCCGACCCCGCGGACCCGCTGCGCTACCTGCCCGCCTACGACCGCGGCGACCACATCCACCCCAACGCCGCGGGCTTCGCGGCCATGGCCGACGCCGTGGACCTCAACCTGCTGCACTGAACACGGCCGGGCTCAACACGGCCGGACAGGACGCGGCCGGGCTCATCACGGCCGAGCTGAACACGGCCGGGCGGGACGCGCACCCCGCGTGCCGTCCGGTCCGGCGGCCCTCGGTTCGCGCAGAGTTGAGCGTGCCTGGGTCCGGAGGACCCATCGCTCCCAGCGCTCGCGCGGCCAGCCGCGCGCCTGGACGGACAGCAGGTGAAGCCCGGGGCTGAGCAGGCCGGCGGCCATATACGCGGCGTGCCGACACGCGCCCTGGGCTTGCCGACCAGGGCCTTGGCCGCGTCATGCTGGACGACCTACCGGGGATCGACGTCGTTCGGCCACAGCACGGCACCCTCGGGGGCGCTCGCGACCCCCACCTCCAGGACCCTGTCGATCGGCACGACGCTCCAGGACCACGGTCGTGCCGGCGACGCAGGCACGCGGCAACCCGGCCGGAATGCGCTCGGCCGGGTTCACATATCTCAGCGTTGACAGACCATGATCAGGCGCCGGCCCTCGCAGTTCCCTGGGACTGGGCCCCTGGGCGGTGCTGGTGGTGCGGGTTCTGACCTGCTGCGCTGGCCACCCTGGACGCTCCCAAGCCCACGTTCGATGAACCACTGCCGGCGACGACATTTGCAAGATCGATGACTGTGGCTGGAGTGCTAGTTCTCCGGGTACTGGAATTCCTCCACTGTCCAAGGTTCGTCACGGCTACCTCTCCAGGCGATGTGGCCGAGTGGCAGAGTCGCTGTCTCCTCAAGCGTCGGATCCGCATCGACGATATGCCGCAGATGATAAAGGCCAGAGGCCTCGTAGGAATTCGGATCGTTGACGCCGTCGCCGACGAGCCAATCGTTGTCCATATCGTGGATCACGACGAGGGCGGGGAGTTCGCCGCCGGCCACGGTTCGTTGCACGACGGCGCCTAGACCGACAGGGAATCGATCTTCCGGGAAAGGATGAGGAAGGTCGCGGAGAAGTTCGTCCATGCTTATTTCCTTGCGAGGTGAATCTTGATGATGACGAGTCATTGGAAATCGAGCCAACCAGAGGGGCGGCCATGGCCGGACTGTCGCTGTCATCCGGTCTGAAGCTACGCTCCTCCGGCCCCGACGCTGCACGGCGAGGTCCGCGGAAGTCTCACCTCATATTCCCGGTCGGGAATGTGCGTGCTCAATTCGCCGAGGGCTTCATGCGTCCAGTCAATCGGTTGGTGGAAAACAGCGGGAGACTCAGGCAGTCCTGGCTGGTGGGCGGCGCCGAGTTTGATGAGCAGGACGCCGGCGGTGATGAGGCCGATCCCGGCTCCCATGACTTTGGTGAGAGGTTCGCCGAACAGGAGGCCCAGATGCCGTAGGCGACGCCGATGCCCAGGCCCGCGCAGGCCCATGCTCAGGGCCATGCTCAGGGCCAGGAACACGCCCACGTAGCCGACGGCGGCCAGGGCGAACCAGGCGGGGTGGTTCAGGACGGCGCGCAGCGACAAGGTGGCGGTCACCTCCAGCACGATGGCCGCCACCAGCGGCAGCCACTTGTTCATGAGTCCTCGTTCAGCAGGTCGCGGGCCACGGCGAGGACCTGCGCGCGGCAGCGGTCAGGGATCGGGAAGACGCCGGTGGTCCGTCCATCCGCACTGTGGGCTGCTTAGACCGGATCCGACGAAGGGATGATTGATCGGCACCCGCAAGGCGGCGGGGCCGCTCGCCCCGCCGCCTGCCCTGCTCGTACTCAAGTGAGGCCGGAGGGTGGTCGGTTGCCGCGCGGCGAGCGACCTGAAGACCTGTCGATGCAGTGCCGGCAGTCTCGCTGCCAGCGCATTTGCACCCATATGGAAATGCTTATGGGCGAACACCGGACTGAACGAAGATTGACCCAGCCCTCATCACCGTTCGTGAGGAAAGACCGATCTGGGGTCGATCGCTGACGGGACGCAGGCCTGCCCTGGACGGGATGCGATCTTGCGGTGACCCATGTCCATTCGCTTCTTCCTGGAGGATTCTGTGACCTCTGATCCGCACTTATGGCGCACAGGTGAACGCCGCACCAGAACCCGAGGAGCGCCCGCCTGGCCGACGCTTCGGATCGCTGTCGTGCTCAGTCTGATGGCGAGCCTGACCCTCAGCGGCGCGGTGTCCTGGGCGCAGGCCACGCCCGATCCGTCTGCACCACCCTTGGCCGTGCCCCCACAGTCCTCCCTCTCATCGGCGCAGCGGGCAGCTCGCGCTCAGAAGGCCCCCGCAGAGGTGGCTGACGCCCGCACCGAGTACTCGACGACGTGGGCGAACCCGGACGGCAGCCTGACCACGGAAGCACATACCGCCCCGATCCGCATGAAGCGCAACGAGACGTGGACCGCCATCGACGCGTCCCTGGCCGCCACCAACGGAAGATTCCAGCCCAGGGCGGCGCAGGTGGATCTGAGGGTGTCCAACGGAGGAACCGAGCCGTTCGCCTCCATGGACAACGGCAGCCGCTCGTTCTCGGTCGGCTGGAACCGCGCGCTCCCAAGACCGACGGTGCGGGGGAACACGGCCACATACACGGAGGTGGCGCCGGGCGAGGATCTGATCGTCACGTCGCTGCCGCAGGGCTTCACGCACTCGCTGGTGCTGCACCGACCGCCCTCCGGCCCTCTGACGATCACTCTGCCGATCAGGACGAAGGGCCTCACGTTGCGGAAGGACGCCGATCACGGCCTTCGCCTCGTGGACAGCCTTGGCAACACCGTCATCTCGGCGCCGGCCCCGCACATGTGGGACTCCTCCCAGGACCCTGCCTCCGGTGAGTCGGCCCGTCAGGCGGAGGTCGCGACGTCGATCCGCTCGGAGGCGGGCGGAGCGGTGCTCACGCTGCGGCCGGACCCCGAGTTCCTCAACGATCCCCAGCTGCGGTACCCGGTGACGATCGACCCGACGAGCACTCTGACGGTGAGCACCGACACCTGGGTGGCTACCAATTTCCCGGACTCCCAGCGCGGCTCCACGGAGTTGAAGGCGGGCACCTTCGACGGCGGCAGCACCGTCGCCCGTTCGTACCTCCTGTTCAACGGGATCGCCGGCCTGCGCGGGAAGCACATCCTGGACACCGACCTGAGGTTGTGGACCTACTGGTCATCGACGTGCTCCACGGCGGGCTCGGGCGTGCAGGTCCGCCGCATCACCGGCGGGTGGGACCCTGACACGGTCAGCTACGGATCGGAGCCGGCCACCACCACCACGGGAGCCAAGACGGTCACCAGCGCCTACGGCCATGACAGCGGGTGCCCTGCCGCGTTCACGCACTGGGACATCGACGCCATCGTGCAGGCATGGGCGGACGGCTCGGCCAACCACGGCGTCCAGGTCCGCGGCGCCGACCAGTCCGACTCCACCACCTGGCGCCGGTACCACTCCGCCAACTACACCTCCGGCAGCCAGGGCCCGACGGATCCGGCGCTGACCGTCACCTACAACAGCCGCCCCACCGCCCCGCAGACATCGGTCACCCCTGATGCCGCCTCCTCCACGGACGGGATGACGACCTCCAGCCTCACCCCCACGATCAGCGCCAAGGCCGCCGACTCCGAGGGCAGCAGCCTGACCTACACCTTCACCCTCGCCTGCACGCCGTTCGGCGCCACTTGCTCACAGCCGACCCGTACGCAGGCGGTCTCCGGCGTGCCCTCAGGAACAGCAGCTCAGTGGACCATTCCGCCCGGATATCTGACCAACGCGACACGCTACGAACTTTCCGTGACGGCCAGCGACGGAGTCGACGCGACCGCCGCCGAGCCTGTCCTGCTGACCACAGACGCCGCTGATCTGCCGACGGCACAAAGCGCCGCGCTGGACGAACCCGCCAATCCCATCCTTTCCGGCGTGGTGAGCCGTCCCTCCGGCAACGCGGCTACGGCGGAGTTCTTCCTCACCGACGGCTCGGGGAACGCTGTCGGCCCCACCCCGCTGGGCAGCGGCGATGTCACCGAAGGCGGGCGCGTCTCCCTGAGACTCCCTGACGGCATGGTCCAGCAGGGCCAGACCTACACGTGGCGGATGCGCGGCTGCGTCGGCACCGCGTGCACGGACAAGACCGCACCCGTCTCGTTCACGGTTCCGGCGCCGCAGTCCACCCCACAAGGACAGACCGTCACCCTCGGCACCGACAAGCTGACCCTCTCGACGGCGAAGGCCGCCGCGGACGCCTGTCAAGGCTCCGCCTGCCCGCTGCTGCCCTCCCCCACGGTCAAGATCGGCGGTACCGGCGCAGAGCGCGACCTCACGGTCGTCTCGCCAGACCTGAGCACGATCCCGGCAGGGGCGCGCATCCTCTCGGCGGATCTTAAACTGGGCGCTCCCGCCTGTACCGGCGTCTGCTCGGGAACCGTTTCCGCCTATGCCCTCGACACCGCCCTGCCGGCGACCCCGGTCTCGTCCGACGTCACGGCCGCGATCGGTACGGAAGGCAACGCCGATGCCCCTGTGGGAACGGCCGACCTGGACCTGGCGGCGTTGCTCGCCGACTGGTCGGCCGAGCCGGCCGGCAACCACGGGCTGGCGCTGCTGGGGGCCGACGACAGCGTCCCGGCGACGTTCGCCGCCCCCCAACTGGTGATCTCCTACCTGCCGCCCGGGCCGCCGGCCGTCCCCCGGAGCATCCGCGTCCGCGCGGGTGACGCAGGCGCTCTCGTCACCTGGGACGAGCCCGCCGACGGGGGCAGCAGCGCAACCGTGCACTACGATATTGACGTGCTCACCGGCGACAACCAGGTGCTCAAGAGCGCCGGCAGCGCCGACCACGCCCTCGTCGTGTCCGGGCTGACCAACGGGTCGGCCTACACCGTCCGGGTCCGGGCCCAGACACCGTACGGCACCAGCGACTGGACGGCGCCGGCCGCCGTGACTCCCCAAGCCGTCGCCGGTGGGCCGGCGAGCTATCTCGATGCGGTGAAGCAGTACCTGGCCTCACAGAACAAGATGCGCGAGGGGCTGATCAGCTCGTCGGCGGTGGTCATCAGCCAGAGCACTCAGGGCACGCGTTTCGCCTCCGTGCTCGACACCCAGTCCGGCCCCCTGCGGCAGTGGGCCGACGAGGCCGCGAGTCACGAGGTGGCCCAGCGGAACTCGGCCGTGACACTGTCGGACGTCCTGGTCTCCCAGACCGCCGCCGACTCCGTCACCGTCCGGGCCACGGTCAAGACCACCACGACCACCGCCGACGGCGTCGGGACGACGTCGGAAGAGGCGAAGACCAACGACGACCTCGCCGTGCGGGACTTCGTGTTCAAGCGGCAGTCGACCTCGGTGGCGGCGATCGCGCAGAACCTCGACGGGGCGGCGATGGATGCCTCTCCCACCTCGGGCGACGGCGAACTCAACGCCGCGATCACGGGAGAGTCGACGGCGGCCCCGGCCGATGCCCCCGCCGCGCTTCCCCTGGACGCACAAGGATGGCCGGACCTGTCCGCCGGATCGGGCCACGTCTCCACACGGAGCGTCAAACAATCGGGAATCGCCAGCTGGGCGGTGGACAACGTCTACTCATGGCCCTACGCCATCAAGAGCAACAACTGCACCAACTTCACTTCCTACGCCGTGAACAAGGGAGGCAAGGCGCCGGAGAAGGGCTGGGCTTCGCGTACCAGCGACAACAACTGGTTCGAGCACCGTCGCACCGGCGCCGCGTTCCGCTCGTACAGCTGGATGAGCGTGAACCATTTCTACAACCACTTCCAGACCAAACGGCATCGCCTCGCCTGGCGGTACAGCTGGTGGGACGTCCAGCCCGGAGACGTGATCTTCTTTGATCAGAAGAACGTGTCAGGATGGCTCGACCACCTGGCAGTGGTCAGCTGGGTCTCGCAACGCGCGGGCGTCTTCTACGCGCAACATGGCCCCAGGGACCGTTACCGGAGCCTGAGCGACGCCCTTCCGAGACTGGCGCATGTCTACGTGGCCAAAGTCGTGAAGTGACAAGGCCGCCCCGGCGGCCACCGCACATGTCAGAGGGGGCCGGGCCGTCTTCGACCCGCCCCCTCCGTCAAGACATCATCGCTGCCCTTCCGGGCTGAGCCGTGGGGCCGGTTTCAGGCCATCAGCGCCGGTCGGCGGCCTTCCAGAAGTGCGGTGCCGAGGTCGGTGACGGTGTGGATGACCGCCTGTCCCAGGCGCTGGCTGCGCACCAGTCCTGCCTCGCGCAGGGCTGTGGCCTGGCGGCTGGCGGTCGAGCCTGGGATGCCGAGCCGCCGAGCGAGTTCGCTCGTGGTGCAGTCGCCGTCGGCGATGGTCTCGAGGACGTGCGTCCGGGTCAGGCCGAGGAGTCTCCTCAGTGCCGGGTGGCCACCGTTGGCCTCGTCATGTGCCCAGCCGGCATCGTGCTCGATGGGATAGACCAGCACCGGCGGGAGGTCCGGATCGCGCAGCGTGATCGGCGTCTGCCGGCAGAAGCACGAGGGCTGCAGCAGCAAGCCCCGGCCGTTCAGGTGGATGTCATGATCGGCGGGATAGGACAGTTCGAGCGTCGGGAAGCTCCACCGGGCCGACGGGTGCAGAGTGGAGAACACCGCCCCCCATCCGCCCTGGGACAACATGGTCGATCGCCGCGCACGTTCCCGGGCGACCTGGGACTGAATGCGCGGCCAATACGGTGACAGACATGCCCCGAAGTAGGCCTCGACCGCCGAGGCGACAGCGCCGATCGCCTGCTGGTCGCCCGTTGCCAGGCCGTTCACCCACCCAGGCAGCCGCGTGGCCGGATGTCTCATGGACAACTCCCACAGGTCCGAGCGCAGGCGTTTCCGAGTCGTACGGCGCAAGGCCTCGAGCCCGGCCGCCAACGTGCCCTCCTCCGTGCGCGGGGTCAGGAAGTCGACGGCGTAACCGCGTTCCGGCGCCAGAGTTGTCAGCAGGCGAGTCGCGGCGGGTACCTTCGCCACGATGTCCTGTTTCCACTTGTCAAAGACTACGGTCCGTTCCCGGCGGCGCAATCTGTAGAGGCTGAGCATCACCTCCCACATCGCATCACATTCGCCGGCGATTCGAGTACGCGCCAAATCCTCGCCGGTAAAATAAATACGTAGCGTCATGGGTCCCCCGCTCGACGTATTTTCCCCTTTCGCATTTTCATGCTTGACGTGAACGCTCACAAGACCGTGGCCCGGTGCGGTTACGGCCACGAAAGTGGCGTACGAGTTCGGCGCGGTCAGCAGGAGCGGCGTCGCAGGTACCGCCGCCGGCCCGCCCCCTGGGACGGCGCATGCGAGGGGCGCGGAGTTGTTCACGTCACGCCGCCCTGACTGATGTTCGCGGAGCCCTGGGAAGGTGGCGGTCACTACGCCTACGAGGACCTTCAGATCACGTACGGGCCGCTGGAGCACATGTCCCGCGACACCGTCCGCCTTGATGGCATCCGCACAGCGATTTCCTCAGTGCTGCGGGGACCTCAGGTAGTCGCCGTGCTCCAGGTCTTCGAGCAGGGTCGGGTGTACGGGTGACCAGCCGAGCAGCTGCTGCGTGCGGAAACTGGAGACAGGCCCGTCGAACCCGTACGCGACGGCCATGAACGGGCTGACGAAGTGCGTGGCGGCCTCGGCGGGCGTCAGCGAGACCGCAGGCACCCCCAGGCCCCGGGCGATCACCTCGGCGATGCTCCGCAAGGTGACGCCGCTTTCGGCCACCCCGTGCAGCACGCTACCCGCGGGCGCCTGCTCCAGCGCCAGGCGGAACAGGACCGCCGCGTCGAGCCGGTGCACCGCGGGCCACCGGTTGGTGCCGTCTCCCACGTAGGCGGACACGCCGGTCTTCCGCGCGGTGGCGATGAGCATGGGGATGAAACCATGGTCTTCGGGACCGTGGACGGTGGGAGCCAGGCGTACCACGGCGGCGCGTACTTCCCTGGTGGCGAAGTCCAGGCACGCGCGCTCCCCGGCGATGCGGAAGGCGGCGATCCCGGTGGCGTCGGGCTCGTCCTGCTCGGTGCTCTCCCGGCCGGCGGGCATGACCAGGGTGCCCGAGGTGACGACGAGCGGCTTGCCCGAGTGTTCCAGCGGCCGGCCGAGCGTCTCGATCGCCGTCCGGTCGCGCCTCATCATGTCGTCGAGATCGGAGAAGTCGCCGCCGTAGGCCATGTGCAGGACGCCGTCGGCGGCCTCGGCGCCGCTGCGCAGGCTGTCGAGGTCGTCCAGGGAGCCGCGGTGGGGGGTGGCCCCGAGCGACGCCAGCCGGGCGGCCGCGGCGTCCGAGCGCGCCAGAGCGGTGACGGTGTGACCGGCCGCGATGAGTTCGGTGACGACGGCGGGGCCGGTCTGGCCGGAACCGCCGGTGACGAAGACATGCATGAGACGACCCTCTCACTTAACGCCAGTTACTGGCACTACGTAGCGCCAGTCGCTGACTTTAGGTAGCGCCAGTAACTGGCGTCAAGTAGCGTCAGTCACTGACATATGCGGTATCCTGCGGAGCGTGCCACGCAGCGGAGCAGAAGCGCGCCGCCGCCTGCAGCAGGCGGCTCTGGAGCTGTACCGGGAACGCGGGTTCGACCGGACCACCACGGCCGAGATCGCCGCCCGGGCCGGCCTCAACGAACGCACGTTCTTCCGGCACTTCCCCGACAAACGCGAGGTGCTCTTCGACGGCGAAGCCGACCTGCGCGCGTCCCTGGTGCAGGCGGTGGCGGAGGCACCCGGCGATCTCCAGCCGCTCGACCTGCTGCTCCACGCCTTCCGCAAGGTCGAGCACCTCCTGGAGGACAACCGCCCCTTCGCCGAACCACGCCTGGAGGTCATCGCGGCGACGCCGGCACTGCGCGAGCGGGACCTGGCCAAGGCCGCGTCGATCGCCGAAGCCGTGGCCGGAGCGCTGCGGCAGCGCGGTGTCGCCGACCGGTCGGCCCGCCTGGCCGCTCAGATCGGGTGGGCCACCTTCCACCAAGCGGCCCAGGCCTGGATCGACGACCCCTCGCAGAGCCTGGACGCGCACCTCCTGCAAGCCTTCAGCGACCTGCGCGCCCTCTGCCGTACCCCCTGACCGGCCGGCCACCGGCACCCTCTCCCAAGGCGCCGGCCAACACCTGAAGCGCGCCCGCGGCGCTCGCCGATCGCGCCTTTGTGCCAGGTCGCCGCCGGCACAGCTCCCAGTCGCGATCTTCGAGGTCGGGTGGGGCCGCTTCAGCGCGGGTCGGCGGCGAAGGCGAAGGCCGCGGCTCGATCCCGCAGCAGGGCGGCGAGCCCGGGAGAGTCGATCACCTCGAAGGGCCATCGCACCCAGAGCAGGCCGCCGGCGAGGACCTCGAGCCGCACGTCGGCGATGCGCCAGTGGGTCGCCGCCTGACCGGTGACGGTTGTCGCCGGGGAGAAGTCCGCGGCGAAGCCGCCCATGTACGCCTGTACCTGTTCGATCGGGGCGTGGATCAGGATCGTCGCCGTGTGTTCACGAGGCGGAGCGCCGAGCCGGCTGGTGACGAACGCGACGGGATCGCCTCCGGGGACCTCTCGCGGTTCGAAGCGCACGCCCGTCGCCGATGCTCGCGTGATCCGATCGACGCGCAACACCCGCCACCCACGATCGAGATCCCGGCACACCAGGAACCAGCGGGTCTCCCGAGGCACCAGGGCGGCGGGCTCGACGTGGCGTGAGGACTCCCGTCCGGTGTCGTCGCCCTCGGTGTGCATCACCCGCAGCCGGACCCGCTCCGCGTCCCGGCACGCCAGCGCCAGGACGGCCAGCACGTCGGCGTTCATCGGAGCCGGGTACGCGCCGGCCGTCGCGTTCGGTGTGTCGCCGAGGGCGAGTGAGGAGCGCAGCGCCCGCACCCGCCGGCGCACCGCCTGGGGCATCACCTGCTCCATCTTGGCCAGGGCGGTGAGCGCGACCTCGCCCCCGCCGGCAGCCCCGTTGGCAGCCGACGAGGCGAGCGCGGCGGCCACGGCGAGCGCCTCGTCCGGGGTGAACACCAGCGGCGGCAGGTCGCTGCCCGTGGACAGCCGGTAACCGCCCTCGGGGCCGCGGCGTGCCTCGATGTGATAGCCGAGGCCGCGCAACCGTTCCACATCTCGCCGGAGGGTGCGGCCGTCGACGCCGAGGCGGTCGGCGAGCTCGCCGCCGCTCCAGGACCGGCGGGCCTGCAGCAGCTCCAGCAGGCGCAGTGCCCGCTCGGTCGTGCTCTGTTCCGACATGATCCGCCAGTGTAGGAGAAATGCGGACAGAAATTGCCCTAAACCCTCTTTAAGTTGGAGTCCGAGCCGGACAGACCGGCACCGCTTTCCCTGAGGAGAAGCCTCGTGACCATCCTTGTCACCGGAGCGACCGGCGCCGTCGGCCGTCGCCTCGTCGCGACCCTGCTCGCCCGCGGCGCCGCCGTACGGGCGCTGACCCGCAAGCCCGATGACGCGGATTTGCCGGCCGGGGTCGAGGTCGTCGCCGGCGACCTGGCCGCCGCCACCACGCTCGGGTCGCAGGTGTTCGACGGTGTCGATCGCGCCTTCCTCTTCCCCGCCGAGGGCGTCGAGGCGTTCGTCACCGCGGCCGTCGCGCACGGCGTCCACCGCTTCACCGTGTTGTCCTCCCTGGCCGCCGCGAAGGAGTTCCAGCGCGACCACGGCTCGGCCAGTCAGCTCCACCACAGCGCGGTCGAGGCCGCCGTGACCGGCCGCACCGACGCCTGGACGATCCTGCGACCCGGCACCTTCGCCAACAACCTGCTCTCCTGGGCCTGGCAGATCCGCTCCGGCGCGCCGATCCGGGCGCCGTACCTGGCATCGGCGCAGGCCCCGATCCACGAGGACGACGTCGCCGAGGCCGCCGCCGAGACCCTGCTCTCCGACGATCATCTGGGTGCGGCGATCCCGCTCACCGGCCCGCAAGCCCTGACCCGCTCCGAGCAGGTGGCGATCATCGGCGAAGCCCTGGAGCGGGAGGTCCCGCTGGTGGAGATCACGCCTGCGGAGTTCCGCGCCGAGACCGCGCAGTTCATCCCCGAGCCGGTGATGAAGATGCTGCTCGACTACTGGCACGACACCCTCACCGTCCCCGATGTCCCGCGTCCCGTCACCGTGGTGACGGGACGGCCGGGCCGCACGCTGGCGGAGTGGGCCGCCGATCACCGAGCCGACTTCGAGCCCGCCTGACGGGATCGGGCAGACGCGATGGCTGCTGTCTGCCCTGGGCCGGCTGTCACTCGTCCGTCTTGAGAACGCGCGCCAGGTGTTGAACGACCTCCGTTGCCATCACCGCCTGGCCCGACGTCGAGAAGTGAATGCGGTCCGCGCTCAGAAGATTGTCCCGGTCGTTGACCGGATGATTCCACATGTCAATGACGACGGCGTCGTATTCGGCGGCCAGGCGGCGGGTTATGCCGTTCATGGTCACCATTCGTTCGTGCCAGTCCGCAAAGGCCGGAACGATGAAGGCCCGTCCTAGGGTGAAGGTCGTCAGCTGTGCGCGAGTTCCGGCCGCGAGATCGTACATGCGCCGCATGGTGTTTTCGATCTCGCCGAAGTCGGGGTGACGCCGCAAGATGTCGTTCGGGCCGCACGGAAGATGCATGAGGTCCGGGCCGAAGTCGAGCATGCGGTCGAGCTGGTGTGTCACCGTACGGGCCGTGGTGACCCCGGACTCTGAGGTGTTGAGGTACTGCAGGTCCGGGTGCACCAGC
Organism: Nonomuraea sp. NPDC001636; assembly: GCF_040298265.1. Classification (NCBI taxonomy): domain Bacteria; kingdom Bacillati; phylum Actinomycetota; class Actinomycetes; order Streptosporangiales; family Streptosporangiaceae; genus Nonomuraea; species Nonomuraea sp. NPDC001636. The sequence continues at coordinate 21,586 of NZ_JBEOZT010000028.1, read as the reverse complement.
TTGAGCACGTTCGCCACCCGATCGGCCCAGCCCTGGTTCGCGTATCCCGGGGTGGGATCGCCGATACCGGCCGACAGACTGTCACCGATCACGCCGAACCGTCGCCACGGGGCGTCGGCAAGCAAGGCTGCGGCAGTTGCCGTGGGCAGACAGAGCGGATCGGACTCTTCGGTCAATGCTGGAGTCTGCATCTTCAGTCACGACCTGCCCGCGCGAGGCGTGATGCCGAGTGCCGTCGCCGCACTGACGGCGGCCACGATGGCGATGAACCACCAGCCGTGCTGGAAGGCCGTCAGCAACCGATCGGAGGCGACACTCAGCGACCCGACGAGGGCGACCAGAACGGCCACGCCCAGCACGTAGCCGAGCTGGCGGGCGGTGTTCACCACCGCGCTGCCGGTGGCGGACTGCTCCGGCGGCAGATCGACGGCCGCGGAGGCGATCATGCTGGGCAGGGCGAGGCCGATTCCGACGCCGGAGATCATCCAGCCGGGCAGGACCTCGGTGGCGTAGTGGACGGGCGTTGCAGCGGTGGCCAGCACCAGCGCCACCCCGCCGGCGAACAGCAGATTGCCCGCGCCCACGACGACCCCGACCGGCATCCGCTCGATCAGTCGTTGGCTGACGGCGGCGAAGATCGGCACCATGATCGGTCCCGGCACGATGGCGAGCCCGGTCTCGACGGTGGTGAAGTGGGCCGCGTTCTCCAGCCACATGGCGATACTGAGGAACCACGCGCCGAAGGCGGTGCAGAAGGCCAGCACGGTGGTGTTGGCCCACACGAACGCAGGCACCCGGAACAGGGCGGGCGACACCACCGGATCCGGATGCCGAACCATCCGCACCACGAACACGACCAGGCCCACCACCGCGACGGCGAGGACGGAGAGGGTCGCCCCGCCCGTCCACGACCATTCGCCGCTCTTCACCAGCCCCAGCGACAGCGCCCCGATCACCACGACCAGCAGCGCCACCCCGAACAGGTCGGGTGCCCGCGCCCGCACGCGCTTCCCCAGATCCGGAACCAGGCGCAGGGCCGAGATTCCGGCCACCACCCCGACCGGCAGATTGATCAGGAAGATCCAGCGCCACGACGCCTCGACCAGCGCGCCGCCGACCACGGGACCGAAGGCGGCGGAGAAGGAGCTCGTGGTCGCCCAGATCTTCACCGCGCCCGGCACCCTCGCCTGCGGCAGCACCGTGATCAACAGCCCCAGGCTCGCCGGGGTGAGGGCGGCGGCGCCGATGGCCTGCACCACCCGGAATGCCACCAGCGCCCACAACGACGGCGCCACCGCACAGGCCAGGCTGGCCAGCGTGAACATGCCGAGCCCGCCCAGGAATCCGGCCTTGCGCCCGAATCGATCCGAAAAACGCCCGGCCGGAATCAACAGCGCCGCATAGACGATCGCGTACCCATTGAGGACCCAGCTGAGGTCCGCCAGCGAGGAACCCCGGTACGACTCCCCGATCCTGGTGAACGCGACGTTCACCACGAACACGTCGAGCATCGCCATGAACGCGGCCGCGCAGAGCACCCACACGATCGCGGTCGAATGATCCCGCGGCAGCCGTGGCGTCTGCGCCCTGGTTACGTCATGCATCAAGCACCCCTTCTTGCCCGTGCCGGCCGATCTCGGCGCGGCGAGCCGCAAGCATACGTCCGGCCGTATGTTTATCTCAACCACGCAGGGGAGGGCCAGGGATTATCGGAGGCGTACAGACGACATACGATCGACTGTATGGTGACATCTGGGCGGCAAGCAGCTGAGGAAACCACCGACCGGCGTTTGCTGCGCGGCGCGCAGTCACGGCGCGCCGTTACCCGGCGAGCGGTCGACATCGCCTCGCTGGACGGGCTCGACGGGGTCAGCTTCGGGCGTCTGGCCGAGGATCTCGGCATCAGCAAGGCAGGCATCCAGACCCTGTTCCGGACCAAGGAGGCGCTCCAGCTCGCCACCGCGGAAGCGGCCGGCGAGGCCTTCGTCGACGCGGTCATCCGGCCCGCCCTGCGCTCCCCCGCCGGTGTCGCGCGCATCCGCGCCCTGGTCGACCGGTGGATCGACTACGCCGTGCAGCCGCTGTTCCCCGGCGGCTGCTTCTGGGGCGCGAACCTGCCGGAATTCGACAGCCGCCCCGGGCCTGTCCGGGATGTACTGCAACGGCAACAGCGTGCCTGGCACACGACGCTGGCGACGCAGTTCCGGCACGCCGTCGCACATGGTGAGATTGCCGACATCGATCCCGAGTCGGCCGCCTTCCAGGTGAGCGCCCTGCTCAACGCCGTCAACCTGGCCGTGCGCCTCGGCGACGACGACCGGGTAGCGATGGCGCGGCAGGTGATCGAGGGTTTGCTCGCGTCGGCATCGCGCGATTCGCGGCGCACCGCCCGGCGGCCATCCGCTACTGATGTTGTTGGTGAGAACTGACCGCACCCGGCGGCCGGAAGCATGCGGTCAGTTCTCACGAACAGTGGCCCCTGACCTCAGAGCGGCAGCCACATTCGTGGCACGGTGTGGTCGTTGGGCCCGGGAGGTGGGAGTGCGCAGCGCCTCGGGCGGGTGCAGGGCCTTGGACAGCATGGCGGGGTTGGTGACGGTGGCGCCGCCGATGGCCGTGCCGTTCCTGCGAGCGGATTCGGGGCCTTCGCCGCCAGCACGGTGAGCACCACGCCGGGCGGGTCGTGGGTGCCTTGCAGTTCCCCGGTGAGGGACTTCAGGGCGATGCCGTGGTGACCCATCCGGTGCGGGGGCGGCTCCGAAGCCTGGGTGGCCGGTGCTGTGCCGGTCGGAGCAGGAGGGGCTGTATGGGAGCGCGTGACCGGTCACCGGTGGGCCAGGACCGTCCGGGCGGTGGTCCGCCCGAACTGGAGGAGGTGCTGCAGGCGGTCGGCAGAGGTGATCGCGAGGCGTTCGAGCGGCTGTATGACGTGCTGGCGCCGCGAGTGTACGGGCTGGTGCTGCGGGTGCTGCGAGATCGCGCGCACAGCGAGGAGGTGGCCCAAGAGGTCATGGTGGAGGTGTGGCGCAGCGCCGCCCGCTACGAGCCGGCCAGGGGGTCGGTGATGGCGTGGGTGCTGACCATCGCGCACCGGCGGGCGGTCGACCGGGTGCGCGCGGCGCAGGCCGGCACCGACCGGGAGGAGCGGGCCGCGCGGCTGGAGCCGCACCGCTGTTTCGACGAGGTGGCCGAGCTGGTGGTGGGCCGGCTGGAGGGCGAGCGGTTGCGCCGCTGCCTGGACAATCTCACCGAGCTGCAGCGCGAGTCGGTCACCTTCGCCTACTACGGCGGCTACTCCTACCGGGAGGTCGCCGAACTGGTCAAGGCGCCGCTGCCGACCGTCAAGACACGGATGCGCGATGGGCTGATCCGGCTGCGCGACTGCCTGGGAGTGGAGCGATGAAAGCGGCAGAGGACGGGTTCGACCCACACACCCTGGCGGGTGCCTATGCGCTGGACGCCATCGATGACGAGGCCGAGCTGCGCCGTTTCGAGCGGCATCTGGCCGGGTGCGCCGAATGTGCGCAGGAGATCATCGGGTTCGCCGAGACGGCCGCTCGTCTCGGCGTGGCGGTGGCGGCCGAGCCGCCTTCCGGCCTCCGGGCGCGGGTGCTGGCCGAGATCGAGCAGGTGCGTCAGCTGCCTCCGGCGCTGTCGCCTGCAGCGCCTTCCCGGCGGGTGTGGCGGGTCGCGTGGCGGCCGTGGCTGGCGGCGGTGAGCGTCGCCGCGGCGCTGGCCGTGGTGGCCGGGCTCGGCGTGAGCACGCTGCAGGCGCGTCAGGAACTGGCGCAGGCGCGGCGGGCCGAGCAGCGGATCGCCGCGGTGCTCGGCGCGGATGACGCTCGCACGGTCACCGCTCCAGCCGGCCCGCCGACTGCTGGGGCGGGGCGAGGCGGGCGGGGCACGGTGGTGCTGTCGCGCTCGCAGGGCGCGCTGGTGTTCTGGGCGGCAGGGCTGGGCGACCCGCCCGCGGGCCGCGTCTACCAGCTCTGGCAGCTCGCCCCGGGACGGATCACCTCGGCCGGGCTGCTGGCCTCCAGCGGCTCCGGCGGCACGATGCCGGTCCTCGCCGCCATCAGCGCCGATGCGGGCCAGGTCGGGGTGACGGTGGAGCCGGCCGGCGGGTCACGGCAGCCGACCAGCACGCCGTTGCTGCTGGTGGACATGCCCGCCGCCTGACCTTCCCGCCCGGCGCCCGCAGCCCGGGAAAACGGCACCCATCCGGTTCGGCAGTGATTCCGAAGCCCTGCTGTGACTGCCGAGAAACCAGCCGACCACATGGTGGCCCCCGCGCCGACCACGGCACCAGCCTCTGCGCCGGCGGGCCGGATGCCGGGGGCCGGCGTGTCAGGAGTCTTGGGCATGCTGGCCGCGGCGCTGGCGCTGGGGCTGGCGGAGCTGACCGCCGCGCTGGCCGGTAGGCCGCAGGCCGGTCCGCTGCTCGCGGTGGGGTCGGCGGTCATCGACCTGAGCCCGGCGTGGCTGAAGGACTTCGCCATCCGCACCTTCGGCACCGCCGACAAGCCGGTCCTGCTCCTGACACTGGCGGCCGTGATCGCGGCCGCGTCGGCGGCCGTCGGAACGGCCGCGCCCCGGCGACCGCGCCTGGCCATCGCGGCCCTGGCAGGGCTCGCGGCGCTTGCCGGAGCCGCGGCGCTGTCCCGGCCCGGGGCAGGCCCGATCGACGTGCGGCCCGCCGCGGTGGGGTCGGCGGGCAGCACGTTCGCCCTGCTCTACACCTGCCGGCGTCAGCCGCTGCGCAGGCGTGATGGCCGCGTCACGCTCGGCGGCCTGGCGCGCTACGGCCATCCCGTCCAGCCGCCGGCAGCCGACCGGCGGGCGGTGCTCACTCGCGGCGCCGTCGTGCTCGGGGCGGCTGTGCTGAGCGGCGGCGCCGGTCGGGCGATCACTTCGGCACGGCAGGCGTCCGCTGATGGCCGCGGCTTGGTGCTGCCGCCTCCTGCCGATCCGGCCCGGCCGCTCCCCCCGGGCGTGGGGTTGAGAGTGCCGGGGCTCGGTCCGTTCACCACCTCCAACGACGCCTTCTACCGGGTCGACACCGCGCTGATCGTGCCGCGCGTGCCGCACCAGGAATGGACGCTGCGCGTCCACGGCCTGGTCGACCGCCCGGTCGAACTGTCCTTCGCCGAGGTGCTGGCCCGGCCGCTGACCGAGCGCGACATCACCCTGACGTGCGTGTCCAACGAGGTCGGCGGCCCGTACGCCGGAAACGCCCGCTGGCTCGGCGTCGACCTGGCCGCGCTGCTGCGCGAGGCCGGCATCCAGGCCGGGGCCGACCAGGTCCTGTCCCGCTCCGCAGACGGCTGGACCGCCTCCACCGCCCTGGAGTCGGTGCTGGACGGCCGCGACGCGCTCCTGGCGATCGCGATGAATGGCGTCCCGCTGCCACCCGCGCACGGCTTCCCTGCCCGGATGATCGTGCCCGGCCTGTACGGCTACGTCTCGGCCACCAAATGGGTCACCGACCTCAAACTCACCCGCTTCGCCGATGAACGCGCGTACTGGACCCGGCGCGGCTGGGCCGAACGCGCGCCGATCAAGACCGCCTCCCGCATCGAGGTGCCCAAGCCCTTCGGCGAGGTACCCGCCGGTCCGGTCACCGTCGCCGGCACCGCGTGGGCGCAGCACCGCGGCGTCGCCGCCGTCGAGGTGCGCGTCGACGACGGCCCCTGGCGCCCGGCCGACCTGGCCGCCTCCGCCGGGCCCGACACCTGGCGGCAATGGCACACGACCTGGCAGGCCACCCCTGGCCAGCACCGCCTGCAGATCCGCGCCACCGACGCAGGCGGCCACACCCAGCCCGCCGAACGCATGCCGCCGATCCCGGACGGCGCCACCGGCTGGCACACGGTCCTGGTGACCGTCACCTGAACTCCCCTCAACACATCCATTCACCAACCACAGGAGCATCATGAACATCCGTCATGCCGCCGCCGGACTGCCGATCCTGGCCATGGCCGGCGCAATGGCCGTCGCACTGACCGGTACCGGCCCGGCCGCGCTGGCCTCCACCCGGCACGCCGACACCGCTGCCAGCAGCGTGACATCCGCCGCCGCGCAGCCGATGACCGCCCGGCGCCCCTTCGGGCCCGCCTGCTCGGCCGTGCCCCGCACCGGCAAGGGCAGCTTCACCGGCATGGCCGCCGATCCCGTCGCCACCGCCGCCTCCCACAACCCCGCCCTGTCCACCCTCGTCGCCGCGGTGAAGAAGGCCGGCCTCGTCGACACCCTCAACGGAGCCGACGGCATCACCGTCTTCGCCCCCACCAATCAGGCGTTCGCCAAAATCCCCAAGCAGACCCTGGCCAAGGTCCTGGCCGACAAGAAGATGCTGACGTCCATCCTCACCTACCACGTCGTCGCCGGCCGCAAGACCCCGGACGACCTGCGGCGCGGCCGCTTCACCACCCTGCAGGGCAGCACGGTCGCCACCCGCGGCTCCGGGACCACCTACGCGGTCAACAACGCCCGGGTCGTCTGCGGCGACGTGGCCACCCGCAACGCCACCGTCTACATCATCGACACCGTCCTCATGCCCACCAGGTAGCCGTGCAGCGGGCCCGCTGCACCGGCGGGCCCGAGGCCCTACCCGTCCCGCACAGAGCATGATCACGGCCATCTGCCGGCTCTCCCCCTCTTCTCTCACCGTCACCGCCTCACCTCGGTAAGGAACCCAGCCACATGATCACGAACAAGCGCCTGACCGCCGCTGCGCCCCTGCTGGCCCTGGCCGTATCCCTGACCGCCTGCGGCGCCGACACCGGCGCGGCCCCCTCCACCAGCAGCGCCGCCCCGGCCACAGCCGGCAGCGCCCCGACGTCCACCGACTCGGCCACCGAGCCCGCCGCCGATGCGCCGTTCGGCACCGCCTGCTCCGCCGTTCCCACCTCCGGCGAAGGCAGCTTCACCGGCATGGCCGACGACCCGGTCGCCACCGCCGCCTCCCACAACCCGGTCCTGTCCACCCTGGTCACCGCGGTGCAGAAGGCCGGCCTGGCCGACACGCTCAACTCCGCCGACGGCATCACCGTCTTCGCCCCGACCGACGACGCCTTCGCCAAGATCGACAAGAAGACGCTGGACAAGGTGCTGGCCGACAAGAAGGCCCTGACCGACATCCTCACCTACCACGTCGTCCCCGGCCGCAAGACCCCCGGCGACATGGAGAGCGGCTCCTTCACCACGCTGCAGGGCGGCAAGGTCACCACGACGGGATCCGGTGAGGACTACAAGATCGGCGACGCCGACGTGGTGTGCGGCAACGTGCACACCCGCAACGCCACCGTCTACATCATCGACACCGTCCTCATGCCCAAGAAATAGGAAGTCCTCGGTGCGCCGGCCATCGAGATCGAACTCCTCCAGCCCGCCACCACCTGAAACACCATCGACCTGCCACCACGACGAATGGCCCGGCACATCGCGTCGGACCATTCGTCGGCTCTGGGGCACACCCATCGTGGCCGACCGGCACGCCAGGTCGGGGCTGTGTGATCGCCCTGGTCAGGGGCATGACCGTCCCCTTCTCGCGCACTTGATCCGCCCCCTGTCACTGCGTTGCCCGTTCCAGAGGCGGACGTGGGTCATCATGGGTGGGTGGCCGTAAATGATGAATCTGAATCTTTGAAGACCACACTGGAATCGTTGCGGGGTCCGTTGACCGGATACTGCTATCGCGTGCTCGGCTCCTCGGGCGAGGTCGACGACGCTGTGCAGGAGACGATGGTGCGCGCGTTGCGGGGCATCGGCGGCTTCGATCCGGATCGAGCGGCGTTCTCGACGTGGGTGCATAAGATCGCGACGAATGTCTGCCTTGACATGCTGCGCGGTGCGAAGCGACGGGCGTTGCCGTGGGACATGGGCCCTGCGTCGAGCAGCACCGCTGACCTCGGGGTCCCCCTGCCGGCCGCACGGTGGGTGGAGCCGCTGGCGGACTCTCGATTGCTGGGGACCGCCGACCCGGCGTCGCTCGCGATCCGGCATGACACGCTGCGCCTGGCGTTCGTCTCCGCGCTGCAATGGCTGCCGCCCCGCCAGCGTGTCGTGCTGGTGCTGCGGGACGTTCTCGGGTTCACCGCCGCCGAGGCCGCCGAGGTCATGCAGACCTCGGTGATGGCGGCGAACAGCGCACTGCAGCGAGCGCGGGCCACGCTGGAGAAGCACCGGCCGCGTCCGGCTGAAACGCCGAAGCTGGACGACGTGCTTCAGCAGGATCTCCTGCTGCGTTACGTCAAGGCGTTCCAGGCGCACGACGTCCGCGAGCTGGTCGCTGTGCTGGCCCACGATGCCCGATCGGGGATGCCGCCCTTCTCCTGGTGGCTGGACGGGCGGGCCCAGCTGGCTGCGGCGATGTCGGCGGCGGGCGTCTGTGCCGAGGACCGTCTTGTCCACGGCGGGTCGGCCAACGGGTGCTGGACGCTGGGTCAGTACCGGCCGGACGGGAATGGGCTGTTCCTGCCCTTCGCGCTCCTGGTGCTCGAACTCCGGGACGGGCGCATCAGCGAGATCGTCACGTTTCTGGGCTACGGCGACCGATTCACCGAGTTCGGGCTGCCTGAACGGCTCGAATTCTGATCCCGGGGAACCGATGAGTCCAGCGGCCTCCCGTCGTACAAGGGGTGACACGTCCACCACGACCCGAAGGCCGCATTCATGTCATCGACCGACGCAGAACTGAAGCAGCACGTCCACGCCGAGAGAGAACGACTGGCCGATCTGCTCGCCGCACTCCCTGACCAGGGCTGGGACAGCCCGTCCCTGTGCTCGGGGTGGCGTGTCCGGGAGGTCGTCGCTCACCTCACGGCGCCGTTCCGCACGAGCCTGCCCCGGCTGGTGGCCGGATTGGCTGCGGCACGGTTCTCCTTCGACCGGTACGCCGACCGCGCCGCTCGCAAGGACGCCACCCGAATGTCGAATGCCGAACTCCTGGCATGTCTGCGCGCCAACATCACCAACGCCTGGCAGCCACCCGGGGGCGGGCTTGCCGGGGCACTGAGTCACGACACCATTCATGGCCTTGACATGACCGTGCCGCTGGGGCTGCCGTCGCCGCCGGCCGAGCGGGTGGCTCTGGTGCTGGCGGCCGCGAACGAACGGAGCTTGTCCTACTTCGGCGTGGATCTGGCGGGCCTGCAGTTGCGGGGTACCGACGCCGACATCCGCCTGGGAGCGGGTGAGCCCGTCCACATGCCCGTCGAAGACATCCTGCTGACCATCACCGGCCGACGGCCGCTGCCGCGGCCCGGGTCCACCTCGCTGACGGGAGAGTGATCGGGTGAGTACCGTACATGACCTGCGCAGCCTGGCGCTCAGCCTGCCGGGCACGACCGAGGGGACTCACTTCAGGCGACCCACGATCCGGATCGACGGCAGGAACGTGATCGGCATCGAGGGAGACACCCACGTCACGTTCGCCCTGCAGGGGGAGGCTGCCAGGACAGTCGCTTCGCGGGACCCCGTATCCGTCGAACTGATCGAGCGGAACGGCACGCCGATCGGCGTCCGGGTCGAACTCGCCAGATGCGACGCCGGAACTCTCGCGGAACTCCTCCGCATGTGCTGGTCACACGTCAAGGGCGTGGACCCTTCGAGGCCCTGACAGCGCCCCAGGACCACCTGACCACGCACGACGATGCACTTTCGCGAGCGAGTGGACCAGAGACAGGGAAGCGGCTTGAAGCCGGTGTCTCCGCGGTGACGCCTGGAGGCATGTGGGGCCGCTCCGAAGGAGCATCTGCAGAGCTGATCGCCCACTTACCGGAGGGGCGTCTCGATACGACACTTCTGCTGTACGTGGTCTCGGGGAATTCGCCGTCCCCGCGGTTCTGGTCCTGCTCCATGGGGCGCGTTTCTGGTGGCAGTCGTTCTTCACCCGCGCAGGGGCCTGCTGCCGTTTCACCTGATGTCCTTCTTGGACGACACGCACCGGATCGGCCTTCTGCGCGCGGTCGGCCCTGTCCACCGATTCCGCCACGCCGAACTTCAAGATCACCCGGCGTCGGGGCGTCAGACCTCGGCCTCTTCGCCTCCTCCACGGTAGCTGCGGGAGGCACATACGTCGGAAAACACCCTGGTGTGGGTTGCCGCGCGTGCGGTCTCCTCTGAGCGCTCACCGTCCTCGCGTCCGGGACGGTCGTCCCCGCTCAGCCAGGGCGTGCTCCACCGATCGGTTGATCGGCTCCACCACATGGACGGTCACCCGAATCCACCGCCCACCCGGCGGATCGGGCGATCCGCGCGGGGCGCCTCCGTTGCGACGCTGGATCACGTCGGTGAGCACCAAGGACGGAGATGGTCGAGATGCGCAATGTGGTGTGGCTGGTCAGAGGGTACGTCCTGGTCAGCGTGCTGACGCTGGTCACGATGGTCGTGTTCCGGAACGACGCGGCGATGGTCCCCGACTCGGTGTGGATCCGCGGCACGCTCGTCGCCGTCGCTTCGCTGGTCACCTGGTTGTTCGCGGTACGGGCGGCCAGGGGCGAGCGGAAGATGCTGCTGCGGCTGCGGATCGTCACCTCGATCATGCTGGTCGCGATCGTGGTGATCATCGCGTTGCCCGGTCTGTTCCCGCTGTGGTTCAAGCTGGAGCAGGGAGTCTGCGGCCTGCTCCTGCTGCCCGTGGTCGTCCAGCTCAACCGGCGGCCGGCGGACCGGCGCTGAGCGCGTCGACCCGAGGGCGCCGGACGGCGCTTCCAGCGGTGCGGGAGCCTCGACGGCGGCGGCTAGATTGTTCTGGGAGCAGGTGAGTGATGGACAATTGGCGGATGGCCGCGCCGGCGGGCTGGGAGCGACGGCTCCTCCCCATGATCACCGTGGTCCCTTACGTGCTGCTGGCCGTCATGGCCGCCCTGACGATCGTCGTCAAGCACGACCAGCCGGGCTCGCTCGCCCTCGACCTCGCGCTCTGCGCGGCAGCCGCGGTGTGGAAGCTCGTGCTCTTCACGCTGCACCCGCAGTGGCGCGGGCGAGTCGGCGTGATGAGCGTGTTCATCGCGGGCCTGATCCTGTTCGGGCTGGTCATGGTCGTACGCGATCCGTGGTTCGGCGTCTACACGCCCGCGCTGTACTTCTACGCCTTCCGGATCATCGGCTGGCCGCGTGAGCTGTACTTCATCGCGGGCGTCGCGGTGGTGGCGGGCACGGCGCAGTCGGCCGGCCTGGACTTCGGCACCTGGATGGGCCTGCTGGAGTATCTGGGGGTCCTGGCCGTCAACGTCGTGCCGATGTGCCTGCTGGCCTGGCTCAGCGAGGTCGGCGCACGCTACTACGCGGCACGGGAGACGGCGCTGCGCGAGAGCAGGGAGGCCAATGCCCGGCTGGCCGCGGCCCTGGCCGAGAACGCGGCACTCCAGGAACGGCTGGTCGACCAGGCTCACGAGACCGGCGTCCTGGACGAGCGGGCCCGGATGGCGCGGGAGATCCACGACGTCCTGGCCCAGGGCCTGACCGGCATCGTCACGCAGTTGCAGGCGGCCGAGCAGGCGGCCGACGACCCCGCCGCGTGGCGGCGACACCACGCGGCGGCGACCGCGCTGGCCAGGGAGAGCCTCACCGAGGCGCGGCGCTCGGTGGACGAGCTGCGCCCCGAACCCCTGGAGTCCGGCCGTCTGGCCGACGCCGTCACCGAGGTCGCGGCCAAGTGGTCGGCACACCACAGCCTTCCGGTCCAGGTCGCCGTCACCGGCGAGACCCGGACGATGCCCCCGCAGGCCGAGGTCGCCCTGTTACGGGTCGCCCAGGAGGCGCTGGCCAACGTCTTCAAGCACGCGTCCACCGCCACCCGCGTCGGCCTCACCCTCTCCTACACGGACCGGCAGGTGGTGCTCGACGTCCGCGACGACGGCCCCGGCTTCGACCCGGACGTGCGCGCCGGTCACGACGGAGGCTTCGGGCTGGTGGCGATGCGGCAGCGGATCGAGGCGTTGTCGGGCGCGTTGCGAATCGAATCAGAGGTGGGCGGCGGGACCGGGATCTCGGCCTGCCTGCCCGCCGACATGCCGGAGGCAGGCACATGAGTGACGCCATCAAGCTGCTCGTGGTCGACGACCACCCCGTCGTGCGTGACGGGCTGAGCAGCATGTTCGCCCGCGATCCCGACTTCGTCGTGGTGGGCGAGGCGTCGGACGGAGCCGAGGCCGTCCGGCTGGCCGAGGCCCTCGCACCGGACGTGATCCTGATGGACCTGCGGATGGCGGGCATGGACGGCGTCACCGCGATCGGCGAGCTGGCCAGGCGCGGCGTGCCGGCCCGGGTGCTGGTGCTGACGACGTACGACACCGACAGCCACGTGCTGCCCGCGATCGAGGCGGGCGCCACCGGTTACCTGCTCAAGGACGCGCCGCGCGAGGAACTCGTCCGTGCCGTACGCTCGGCCGCGCGCGGCGAGGTCGCGCTCTCGCCGTCGGTGGCCGCCCGCCTGGTGAGCCGGCTCCGCACCCCGGCCCCTTCGACCGGGCCGTTGAGCCAGCGTGAACTGGAGGTGCTACGGCTGGTCGCGGCCGGCCACAGCAACCGCAAGGCCGCCGCCCGGCTGTTCATCACCGAGGCCACGGTCAAGACGCACCTGCTCAACATCTACGCGAAACTCGACGTCAACGACCGCGCGTCCGCGGTGGCGGAGGCGTACAACCGCGGCCTGCTGGGGACGCCCGAGCGCCCGTAGCCCTCGCCGCCCGGCCCGCTCCGGCGAGCCCGACCGGCGGGTCCCGCCCTGGGACGGCCGACGGGCGCCGCCGTGAGCCGGAGAAAGAGCGACTTCGATGTCGACGGTGATGAACCCGAAGAAGTTGACGTTCTCGCGGTGGCCGGGGGCGATGAACGACAGCAGTTCGTCGGGGACGTCGCGGCCCTGGGCGCGGAGCTCACCGATCGCCTTGCCGTAGTCCCGATCCGCTCACGCAGCATCCCGCCGCCGTCCTGTCCCGGCCGGGTTTCACGCATGATCGCCGCGGGAGAAAAGCAGCGGTGGACCAGCACGCACCACCACTATGGTGCCGATGTGGAGGATCTGGAAAAGCTCGTCATCTCCCGCCGTCTGCGAGTTCCCGTCGGCAGCGTTCGCACCGACACTGGGCAGGCCCCACAGCAGTGGGGACAGGTCGCCGCGCGTCAGCTCGACGTCGCGCTGTTGAGCGTCGGCTTCACCTGCTCGGCGCCGTTGCTGGAACGCCTGTCGAACCTGCGCGGTGAAACCGTCATCGATCTCGGCGTCCGGATCCTGGCAGCCGTGCGCACGCTGGTCGGCGACCACGTCGAGCACAACGCCTACTTCCTCGACTTCCCCAAGAACGTGCCGGACACGCTGGAGTTCTGGGCCGCCCTGCTGCGCGAGGCCATGCTCGACCCCGCCGCCGTGGAACGGCTCCGGCGCTCGTCGAGACCGTCGGCACTGAACCTGCTCGCGCTGCCCGGCTACGGCCGCTACCAGCACACCTACGCCGACCTGCTGGTCGCGCACGCCGAGCTGATCCCGCTGGCCGGCGACCGGGTGACCGTCCTGGACCTTGGCGGCAGCCTTGAGTCGGAGACGCGCGAGCTCTACCTGTCGCTGGCCGGCTCGACCGTGCCGCTGCCGGCCGAGGACCTGGCCGCGCTGCGCATCCTGGCCGCCTCCTGCGCCGCCGAACCTGACACCATCCCGGTGCGCGAGAACCGTGCCGTCATCAACGAGGCCCGCCTGGCAGGCGGCCGTCCGTTGCTCGTCGACACGGTCACCGACGTGCTCAGGCTCGCCTGCGCCGCCTCCGGCGGCGACGTCACGCTGGCCGCCCCGACCAGGTTCCGCTCCTTCCGCCGGGCCGAGCGCCGTGCCCTCCTGCAGGCCCTGGACGCGGTCGCCTCCCCCGCCAAGCTCGGCGACGTGCCTTCCCACCGGGAGCAGTGGAAGCGGCTCGGCGAACGGCTGCACCCCCACGAATATCCGCAGTTCCCGCACGCCGCGCACGTCTTCGAAGCCGCGCGGGGCGCACGCCGGGTGAGCAGTCTCGGCAGCCGGGTGGAGGCGGCCCTGGCGCAGGGACGTACCGGCGAGGCCGTCGACCTGCTCCAGAACGCGCCGGGCGCGCTGCTGCGCCGCCTGGACCACCTGTTGCGCACCGGCACCGCGGCGACCGCACCGCGATCGGTGCTGGAGCCCGTGCTGGAAGCTGCCGAGAAGGCCGCGGCGAGCGCGTCGGGGCGAGTCCTGCTGTCGCTGCGCGAGCACTTGACCAACCGGCTCATCCCCGCGCCCGGTCGCGTGTTCGTCAACCGGAACGGCCGAGCCTGGGCGACCGACGACCAGCGGCCACCGCTGGCAGGCGACGTCGTGATGCGGGCCGCGGCCATCCTGGACGAGGAGATCACCCGCCGGCTTCCCGCCCCCGGCCGGCTGATCGTCGACCCCGAGATGCTCGACGTCGCCCTGCCGTTGTCCGCCAAGGCCGTCACTCCTGGGCTCGGCATGCTGCCGCGCGGCTCGCTCACGCGCGTGGACGGCGAACTGCTGCGCTTCTTCGTCTACTGGCGGCAGGCCGAGCAGCGTACCGACTACGACCTGTCCGCGTTGATGCTGGACGCCTCCTACGGCGCGCCCGAGCACATCTCGTGGACGAACCACGGCAACGACTTCGCCCAATACTCCGGCGACCTCACCCAGGCTCCCGGCGGCGCGAGCGAGTTCATCGACATCCGCCTCGCCCAGGCGACCAAGCCGATCATCATCCCGCAGGTCAACATCTTCGCCGGCGAGGCCTTCGACAAGGCCGCGGAGGCGTTCTTCGGCTACATGACCAGGGCCGCCGACCAGCAGGGCCTGCCGTTCGAGCCGCGCACGGTACGGATGAAGTCCGACCTGCGCGGCGCGGGCCGCGTCGCCTTGCCGCTGGCCTTCCTGCGTGGTGACGACGGCGGCTGGCGGGTGAAGTGGCTGCATCTCTACCTGAAGGGCCATCCGGGGTTCAACCAGGTGGAGGGCAACCGCGTGACCACCGCGCTACTGGTGCGCTCCATCATGGAACGCGACCACCTGCGCGTACGCCACCTGGTCGACCTGCTGCGGGCCAAGCCCCAGACGGGGGACCACACCACCTACATCGGACTGCAAGCACCGGCCGATCTGCCGCCCGGTGCCCGGGTGTACACACCGGCGACTCTGCACGAGCTGATCCCCGGCTGATAGGGTGATGATCGCGAGGCTATGGAAGGGCTTCCTTCTCACTTCGAAAAGATCTCTAGCCTTTCCGCTTTCCTCGCAACTCAAGGCGTGAGGCCATCCGAGGGCTTCCTTCTCACTGGGACCAGTGTGGGCCCCCTGGGGCCAGCTGGCTGATCTAGCCTTCGGGCCTTCCTCACGCTCCTGACGCCCTCGGCAGTTCCGCGGTGCCAACGTCCCCGTCCTGGGTGGCCGGGAGTACGTCGGGTCAGCCCGCTGGCTGTTGCCGCGCCCGTGGCCTGGACACGCGGTAACGGGGAACTGCCGGGCCGCGCCCATGCCGTTCCGCGCCCGAGCAGGCGCCCAGCGGCGACTTTCTCGGCCTTCCGTCCCACCTGCTGCCATGACGGCATCAGCTACAGCCAGCGCAACGCCCCCAACCGGGCCGACAGACCAGGCGATTTCGTCACCAGTGCCGGCAACGAGGCCATGTCCGTCCTCAACACCGGCCAACCTGGAACGTATGGCGTTGTCGCGACGTACGACACGAAAACTACGACCATGCCGCGGGGTACATGGAGTCGCCGAGCCACAGAACCTCCCTCCCGGTCGGGCTCACGAGCGCAGGCCCGCGGCGGGGGCCCGAGCAGGCGGCGGGCGTCGTAGCGGGGGTCGGCCTCGGCCCCGATGCACAGGTTGCCCACGCCGCGCATGAGCTCGAAGGCGTCCAGATCGGGACGAATCTCGCCGGCACACCCTTCCGGCCGGCGTGCACCGCGAGTGGGGGCATCGCGCTGAGCCGTACCGGGCGCGCTCCTTCGGCGGCGGGCACTCCCCGCACGGCTGGGCGTGCGCCTTCCGCCCGAAGGGGGACGCTGGTGTCGAGACGCTGGCTGGAGCACGTGCCGGTGGGCGAGATGCGGGACGCCTGCTTCACCCGCGGCCGCGGGCTGCTCGGTCCGGACCGCCCGATCGATCGGGTGGCATACGTCTTCATGAACCCCGCCTCCGCCAAGGCACACCTGCACGAGCTGTGGCTGCGCGAACTGTGGTGCTGGACCATCGACCTGGACCAGGAGATCCGCCTGGACGCCGACCACCACCCGGCTCCGGCACGGCCCGCCTGGGTCGAGGCGCCCTGAACGCGGCGGGCGGCGACGGGCAGACCTGTCCACCCTCGCAAGGGAGACTGATCGTCATGCGTCGTCTTCTCCTGACCGCGGCCGCCCGTCCCATCCCCGCGCCGAGTACCTGTTCAGTACCTCGCCACCAGCACCTGGCCAGCCTCGGCCGCATCAGCCCGACCCACGCCTGGCGATGCAGCCCAGCCTGGCTGCCTGGCGCCTGGCCGCCCTCCCCGCGACCGCGCCGCCCTGCTGAGCCTCGGCTATCGTCATGCACAGCACGGCTTCGTCTGCCAAGCCTGCCGTCCCCATCGCAAGGGCGCCTACGCGAACCTTGATCTTCCGCAGATCGAGCGGGGTGTAGAAGGCCAACGGCGGCCCGCTCCTCGACCTCGTCGAGTGCAAGCGCCGCTACTGGGTGCCCATCGGCCCCGGCGGGCTCTGATCGGGCGGCAGCAGCAGCCCGATGCCGTCGAGCATGCGGTGGAGCCCGAACTCGAAGATGTTCTCCGGTTCCGACGCCTCGAACGCCTCGTCCCCGAATTCCGCGACCATCGGCAGCCGCGCCGCCCCGATGCTGCGCGCGAACGCCTCCTTGCGGGCCTGCGCCCACTCCCGCCGCGTGTGCCTGCTGGTACGGGCGGCCTGCGCCTCGTGGGCGAGCGGCACGGCGGCGCTCTGCACGTACGTGCCGATCATGATGGCGACCTGGACGAGCGTGGCGAAGTCGAGCCCGTGCCCGTCGAGGGCGCGCATGCGCCAGTCGGTGTAGGCCATCAGCGCGGGCGCCACCGGCGGCCGGGTGGTGACCGCGACGAGGTGGGACATCCACGGATGCCGCCGGTAGAGCTCCCACTCCTGCCGGGCCGAGAGCTCCAGCCTGGCCCGCCAGCCGTCGGGCCCCGGCTCGGGCAGCGGACGGGCGGCGAAGACGGCGTCGACCATGAGGTCGTTGAGCTCCTCCCGGCTCGGGACGTACCGGTAGAGGGACATCACCCCCACTCCCAGGTCGGTCGCGACGCGCCGCATCGACAGCGCGGCGACCCCCTCCCGGTCGGCGAGCGCGACGGCGGCCCGGACCACCCGGCCCTGGTCGAGCGCCGCCTCGGCCGGACGCCCCGGCTGGGCCGCGGGCTCCTCGGGCGCGGGCGGCTCGGCGAGCCGCGCCCGGTAGGCCCTCGTGCGGCAGGCGCGCGAGCAGTAGCGCCGGGGCCGCCCCCGCTCCGCCGTCCGCAGCTCCCGCCCGCACACCTCGCACGCCACCGCAGCCCGTCCCCTTTTCGTCACCGCTGAATTCCGTGACGAAATCATATCTCACCCCCACAACGTCGTGCTCATATGCAATTGATGTACGGTGTATTTATGACTCGTGCAGCGTACACAAATTCTGTGACGAAAATGGCTCTGGAACTCCACCATGTGACGAAACGCCACGGCGAGGGCGCCACCGCCGTCACCGCCCTCGACGACGTCTCCCTGGCGATTCCCACCGGCACCTTCGCCGCGGTGATGGGCCCCTCGGGCTCGGGCAAGAGCACCCTGCTCCATTGCGCGGCCGGCCTGGACCGGCCCGACTCCGGCTCGGTCGTCCTCGACGGCCGCCGCCTGGACGGCCTGGACGAGGCCGCGCTGACCCGGTTGCGCCGCGAGCGGATGGGCTTCGTCTTCCAGTCCTTCAATTTGGTGCCCACCTTGACGGTCGCGCAGAACGTGACCCTGCCCCTGGAGTTCGCCGGCCGCCGCGTGGACGCGCGCCGGGTGCGGGCCCTGCTCACCCGGCTCGGCCTGGGCGAGCGCACCGGGCACCGGCCCGGCGAGCTGTCCGGCGGCCAGCAGCAGCGGGTGGCCATCGCC
Organism: Nonomuraea sp. NPDC001636; assembly: GCF_040298265.1. NCBI lineage: Bacteria > Bacillati > Actinomycetota > Actinomycetes > Streptosporangiales > Streptosporangiaceae > Nonomuraea > Nonomuraea sp. NPDC001636. The sequence goes on along the minus strand of NZ_JBEOZT010000028.1, from coordinate 3,457 downwards.
CGCGCGATGCTCGGCGAGCTCGCCGTCGTGTTCGCCGACGAACCGACCGGCGCCCTCGACACGCAGGCCGCCCACGAGGTGCTGGCCATCCTGCGCCAGGCCGCCGCCCAGGACGGACGGACGATCGTCATGGTGACCCACGACCCCGTGGCCGCCTCCTACGCCGACGTCGTGGTGTTCTTCGCCGACGGCCACGTCGTGGACCACCTGCCGCGCCCCGACGCCGCCACGGTCGCGGCCCGCATGGCCCGCCTGTCCGCGCCCGCCCACGCCGGGGGTGCGCGATGAGGTGGCGGCTGGCCCTCGGCACGATCGGCGCCCACCGGGCGTCCTACCTGGCCTCGGCCGCCGTCATGGCGGCCGGGACCGCGCTGCTCACGGCGTTCGCGACTCTGCTGGAGACCGGCCTGGCCACCGGCCGCGACCCCGGGTTCCTCGTCATGCTGCCGGCCATCCTGGGCGGCTGGACGCTGGCCGTCGTCGCCTTCGGCGTGGTGTCCACCGTGTCGCTGACCATCGGCCACCGCGAGCGGGAGCTGGCCCTGCTGCGCTCCATCGCGGCCACCCCGCGCCAGATCCGGCAGAACGTCGTGCTGGAGACGCTGGTCGTGGCCGTCCCCGCGATCGCCGCCGGGCTGCTGCCGGGCGCCGGGCTCGGCACGGTCGTGCTCGCCCGCCTGGCGGACGCCGGGCTCGTCGGAGCGGGCGTCGAGCTGGTCGCGGGGTGGCCGAGCGCCGCGCTCGGGGCGGGCACGTCCCTGGTCGCCGCGCTGGCCGCCGCGCTGATCTCCAGCAGGCGCGCCGCGTCGATCCCGCCGGTGCGGGCGCTGGCCGCCGCCGGGCCCGCCCGCGCGCTCGGCCGGGGCCGCCTGGTGGCCGGAGGGCTGCTGCTGGCGCTGGGGCTGAGCCTGTCGGTGACGACCCTGTTCATGGCGGACGGCCCGCTGCTGTCCAGCACGGCGGGCCCGGCGGGCGTCGCCGTCGCGGTCGGCCTGGCCCTGCTCAGCCCGGTCGCCGTCCGGCCGGTGGGACGGCTGGCCGGGGCCCGGCTCGGGGCGTCCGGGCGGCTGGCCGTCCGCAACCTGCACGCCCGCGCCCCGCAGACCGGCAGCGTCGCCGGGCCGCTGATCCTCATGGTCGGCATTGCCGGCGGCACGCTCTACATGCAGAGCACCGAGGACAGCCTCCATCGGGGCGCCGCCGACGTCAGCGCCCGGCTCGCCCCGGTGAACTACCTGGTCGTCGCCATGATCATTACGTTCACGGCGATCGTCGTGGTCAACACGCTGATCGCCGCGACCCGCCGCAGGGGCCCCGAGTTCGGGCTGCTGCGCCTGTCGGCCGCCACTCGTGCCCAGGTCATGGCAACAGTCGTGGCCGAGGGTGTGCTGACCGCGGTCCTGGCCGTTGTGCTCGGTACGGTCGCCGCCGCCGCGACCACCGTGCCCTACAGCCTGGTCAAGACCGGGTCGCCGATGGCCGCCGGGCCCGGCTGGGTCTACGCGGCCATCGCCGGGGGCGCGCTGTTGCTCGTCCTGGCGGCCACGGTGCCCACCGCCGCGGGGGCGCTGCGGGTCAGGCCGGTCGAGGCGCTGTCCGTCCCCTGATCGCCGGCACCGGGTCGGTGGGGTGCCGAGTTAGGTGTATTTGGTCATGGACTTGGTGTCAGTCGGCTGAAGGGTGGCCGGCCGCCGCGGGTTGAGCAGGGTGCGGTTGAGGCGTTCGGCCTTGCCGTTGGTCCATGGGCGGTGCGGCCTGGTGAACTTCTGGCAGGCTCCCAGATCGGCGCAGGCTTGCTGGAAGGCGTGGCTGATGCGGTAGTTCCTGGCGTTGTCGGTCAGCACCCGATGGATGCGGGTGCTGCCGTGGGCGGCGAAGAAGGCGGCGCCGCCGAACTGGTCGACAACCTGGTGGCGTACGCGATGTCGATCATCGGCATGCGCACCTGCCCCGGGTGCTGATCCAGAGGTAAGGGGGGCCAGGACCGTCCCAACCGGCCCCGGATACCCCTCCGGCATGCGATCACCAGCACCGCCGAGAGCCCTCGGGTGGCGTAGTTGGCGAATTGCAGGGGTCGTCGCAACACAGTGATCAAGTACTGGCGGCGACAAGCATAGCGAGACGCTTGGCTGGACACCCCAGCCAAGCGTTTTCGCTGTTTGGCAGAGAGATCCAGGCCTTGGGATCGCGAGCGGTTAACCGTCAGGCCTGGTCTGTGAGGTGCCCATGGGGTTCCAGCGGCCTGCCATCACCCTTGCCAGGCTGGGCTTGGGAGAGCGATTCGTCGAGGTGGCCCGACTCCCGCAGCAGCGCGCCGCGTCCGAACGGCTTCCGCGGGCCCACCTGCTCGTCCGTAGCCGGAGTCTTACTCGTGAGGGAGCAGGTAACGCCACGAGAGCGCGATGTGCTCGCCGGTTGAGGTGCGATAGACGTGCCAGGATCCGTCTCGTGGTATCAGCCGGGCGATCGTGTGCGCCTTGTTGCCTTTGTAGTCCTTGCGCCCCGAGTGCGCCTGCGTCTCGGGTGGTAGGGGGACGCCCTCCGGCAAGGGCCTGGCGGTCGTCGCAGGGGCCGTGACCTGGTCGGCGGACAGCCGTACGCGGTCGGTGGAGTAGTTCCGGCCCTGTGCGGTGGCGCGGTCGGCCAGGCGGCTGAGGCGGTCGCGGGCCTCGACGAGCCCGGCGGCGTAGTCGTCGGTTGCGAGGTCCAGGAACGGGACGTACACCTCGCGCATCCCGGCACCGCTGTCGACGCCGAGGACCGTGGCCGGCGCGTCGTACACCGTCGGCGTGCCCGGCCGGGGCGTGGCGGTGGCCGGTTGCCCCGCAAGGTCACGCTCCAGCGCCTTGACCAGGGCTCCGACCTCGGCGGGCGGCAGGCGCAGCTCGTGCGCGGCGCCGGCCACGACCAGCCCGTCGGCGTAGACCACCAGCATCGGAGGGCGGGCGGCGGCGAGGCCGGGGGCCACCAAACCACCCACACGCAGCCATTCGGCGACAGGGTGTCGCGCAGGTCCGGCTGAGGCCGGCTCAGGGACCGGCCGACCAGTCTGCTTCAGACTCGGTATGGTCTCGCCGGTCTTTTGAACACCTGTGCCGCTACACGCCGTGAGCACCAACACCAGAGCGACGACCCAACTCCATCTCATACCCCTAAGACGATCACCTTCGGCGCGCGGTTCAGGCGTGGTGTCACGACGCCGCACTCCCGACATCCCAACTTGCCGCTGGAGTGCTCAATGGGCCATGCCAGCCCGAGAATCGCGGCGATGGCCGCGTTCAGCTTGATCGTCGTCATTCGAGGCACGCTGGCCGACAACGCTGCTGCCCTTCACCGACGTAATCAGCGAGTCTAGTTGCTGGGGGTCTGTCTAGATAACGGTGTATCTCGATCTTGATTAGTTATCGAGTGGTCGGGGTCAGGCGGCCTTCGAAGGTGATGGCGAAGGCGTTCAGCG
>NZ_JBEOZT010000027.1:0-162883 GCF_040298265.1 Nonomuraea sp. NPDC001636 | reverse complement strand
CGTCCTCCAGGTCGATCTCCGTCGATGCCTGGATCACAGTACTCATCAGGGGTGTCCTCCATGATCAGGAGTTACACCGTTGTTCTTACAGTCCCAGCTGAGCCCCCGCCGGAGGCATGAAACGGGTGAGGGCTACGAAGGGCTCATTGCGTGCAACCCGTCCCAGGCGGAAGATGCGTGTTCGTGATCAGAGAATCGCAGATCCTGGCCTGTTCCGGGGTGCTGTATCCGCCTGAGGGGTTTCGGCACGTCGGCGTTCAGATATGGCAGGCGAGGCAGTTAGCTGGTGTGCGTAAGCCGCGGATGTGCCTCATCGCGACGGCGGTGGGTGACTCGCGGGAATTTATCGACGGCTGGTGCGCGAGGGCTGCGTCGTTCGGTGACGCGGACTTGTCCCATCTCCAGTTGTTCACGCAGCCGAATGTGAGTGACGTGCGGGCGCATCTCCTCGCCCAGGATGTGATCTTCGTGTCCGGGGGGAGCGTGGTGAATCTGCTGGCGGTGTGGCGGGCGCACCGCCTTGATGAAATCCTTCGGGAGTGCTGGGAGAAGGGCGTCGTGCTGGCCGGTCAGAGCGCGGGTAGCCTGTGCTGGCACATGGGCGGTGTGACCGACTCCTTCGGCGACGGCCTCGATGCTCTCAATGACGGCTTGGGATTCCTGCCGTTCAGCAATGGCGTCCATGACGACTTGGTCGATCAGCCCCGGCGGGCTCGGTTCCGCGTAGCTGTGGGCAACGGGACGCTGCCGGCGGGATACGCCACGGAAGACGGGGTCGCCCTCCGCTACGTGGGCACCAAGCTGCACGAGGTCGTGAGTGTCCTTCCCGACCGGAACGCATGGTTCGTCGAGGCAGACGGCGATGGCGGGTACAGAGAGAAGGCGCTTCCGGCTCGCTGCTGGGTTCCTTGAAAAGTTGCGCCGGCGCTTGCCGCGCCATGCACGAGTGCGCGGCCCGGGCCGCCGGCGGCCGGGACCGGCCCCAGGCCGCATGCCCGGCCGCCGAGCGGCGGAGGGCCGCGAGGCGGCGCGCGCCACGGACCGTCTGCTTTCAGACGGAGCATTCGCCCTGGTCTGGTAGCGGAGACCCGGGTCAGAGGGGGTTTGACGGTGGACGAAGTGAGTCCGTGTGCGGGGACGTTGCTGTCAGCGCTGCTGTCACCACTTCGCCGGCCCCCTGCGAGATCGTCCCGGTCCGTAGAACTATGTCCTCATGTCAGTGACCGAATTCGCCGGTGTGACCAAGGACAAGAATCGTGACATCACTTCCGTGGGAGGGGGAGGGCTGTACGAGTTCTGGACCGAGGAGGGTGCCCACGTCTACCTTCACGACACCAACTTCAGGCGCCTGACTTACAAGCCCGGCAGGCCGCCGACGTTGGAACTGGAGTTCATCTACGTCCCAAAGTGGACTCCACCCGAACTGTCGAAGACACCTGTCGTGGTCTTCCGGTTCGAAGACGTCCGCCTCGTCGAATGGATCGAGGATCAGGAGGGCCACGACTGTGTGGCCACCTCCCCTGATGCCCCGCCGGGGCAGGTCGGGCAGTTCGACTGGGACGGCACCGACATGTTCACCCTGGACACCTTCATACTGCGCTTGATCTTTCACGCGCCGCGAGCAGCGGTGACCGTACATGCGAAGTAAAGCGGGAAGCCATCACGGCCTACCTGTCCGAATCTCGGCCCCCTTCATTACGCGTCAAGCGGAGGGCCGTGGTTGAGAACCTGCGCCGCTGCTCAACCGTGTGACGCCGTACGGAACGATCAAGCTGCGTGAGGCGGCGTTGCTGTACTTCCCTGGTGTGCAGCAGACCGCAGCAACCCCCGTATCCGGTGGCACGCCGACCCGGAGCGCAGGGCCGCCAGGCCCGAGCACCGGAAGCGGCGCGGCAGTAATCGCCCAGTACGGACCATGAGTACCGAAGTCGGCGATCGTCGCGGCCTCAGACCCGGCAGTGGCTGTTGACCAGAGAGTCGCAGGCCCAGCACTTCACTGACGCGTTTCCAACCTGATCGGGCTGATCAGCAGGAGAGAAGCGGGACGGGTTGGCATGAGAAGAGGCTCTCGGCAGCTCGTACGCCCGGGTCTGACCCCATGAAGACCAATAGGCTCCTGGTTGCCAGATGTGCCCGTTGAGCGGTCTCTTGACGGCTCGGATCATGTGTGGAGGGATCTCGGTGATGATGATCAGCCAGCTCGTGATCGCCGGACTGTTGTTACCGAACCTGTCCGTACAGGCACAGCCCCCTCTCCTCCACGTGATGACGTGGAACGTCTGTGCGGGCACCAACGCCGGGTGCGCGCTCTTTCGCCGCTCGAACGCCGAGCTGGCCTGGCACGTGGCAGTGCTGGCGACCGAGGCGGACGTGGTCTTCCTTCAGGAGTTCTGCACGGGCGCCGACGCCGACCTGGAACACGAGCTCGAACGCCGTACCGGCCGGAATTGGAGCGTCCGGTCGGCGGGGCTGATGTATTCGGACGGTTCTCCGTACCAGTGCCTGCCCGACAGAAACGGCAGGCCGCGTGGGGTGCTGAGCGTCACCCTGGCCGTGGCCGGAACGGACACCGGCCTCGTCGTGCACCCGCTGACCTCGCCGCCGTGGGGAGCCCGCAGGTACGCCGTCTGCACGGCCGACCGGGCGTTCTGCACCGCGCACTTCTCGTCGGGATCGAGCTACGACGACAGGCAGAAGGGCAGGCCCTACCGGCACATCCAGTTGCGCGAGCTGTTCAAGCTCGGCCGGGGTGTGATCGGCGGCGACCTCAACCTGGTGCCGCGCGACGCCGCCGCAGCCTACAAGGGCCGCGACGAATGCGACCCGCGCCGGCGCTGGACCTACGTGACCCGCAAGCGGAAGATTGATTACGTGTTCGCCGGCGAGGGCCGCGTACGGAAATGCTTCGTCGATTACGCCCGGAGCACGTGGTCTGATCACGTCCCGCTGCACGCCTGGGTGAGAGCAGGCTCAACGCCGCCTGCACCGCGTTGAGCCGGCCCAGCACGGCCGCCGGACTATCGGCATCCCCGCCGCGATCGTCCCAACCCTTACCGAACCTCTTGCGTCCTACGTAGGTCCCGATGAGGACGCCTTCGTGTTCCTCGGGAAGAACAGCGGGTTCCTGCGCGGGGGCAACTTCCGGCGTGCCGCGAAGTGGGCAGACGCACTCAAGGAGATGGGGCTCATGGGCCTGCACTTCCACGATCTTCGCCACACGGGCAACACGCTGGCCACACAGTCAGGGCGAGCCTGGCCGACCTCAAAGCCCGGATGGGCCACGACAGCGATGGCGCCGCACTCATCTACCAGCATGCGACCAAGGACGCCGACCAACGGATCGCCGACGCTCTCAGCGCGCAAGTGGAGGTGGATATGAGAGATCGCCGCCCTAGCGGCTAATGGCCCGTTAATGGCCCGAACACCCCGTCACAAGATCAGTGGCGGGGTGTCTTCCCTGGTGGAGCCTAGGAGATTCGAACTCCTGACATCCTGCTTGCAAAGCAGGCGCTCTGCCAACTGAGCTAAGGCCCCTTCGACGAAGATAGCTTACCGGGCCGGGGAAGCCACCCGCGTCGTCCCGAGGTCGTCGCTCAGCACCAGGCCCGGGAAGTCCGCGATGGAGTCCAGGATGTGCGTGGCGCCGCCCTTGAGCAACCGTTCCCTGCTGTGCACGCCGGTCATCACCCCCGCCACCACGGAGGCTCCGGCCCGGCGTCCGCAGAGCATGTCGCTCTCCGAGTCGCCGACGACCGCCACGTGCCGTACGTCCGCCACGCCGAGTCGCAGCACGGCGTGCAGGACCATGTCCGGCCAGGGACGGCCGCGGCCGCCCGCGTCCTCCGGGGAGATGGCGAGGTCGATCTTGTCGTGCCAGCCGAGGACGCCGAGCACGCGGCTGAGCGTCGTACGGCTGAAGCCGGTGATCAGGGCGAGCTTGATCCCGGTGCCGCGGAGTTTGTCGAGCATCTCCAGGACGCCGGGCACGGGCTCCAGTCCGGCACGTTCCAGCGCACCCTCGTAGGAGCGCTCGAACGTCAGGTTCGCCGCCTGGGCCTGGGCCTCGTTGCCGGGGAAGATGCCCCGGAAGACATCGATCTTGGGACAGCCCCGGGACCGGTGCACGTGAACCATGGCACGCGCGTACGCTCCGGTCCCGGGCACTATGCCCTGGGTGGCGATCGCCTCGGCGAAGGCGCGCTCGACCATGGCGATGTCACCGACTGTGGTGCCTGCCAGGTCCAGGCACGCCAGCTCGATGGGGACGACGTCACTCATCGCCTCGCCGGTCGGTTAGTTCTCGCTGCCGGTCGCCTCGGTCCAGAGATCGAGCTCGGCGCGGTCGGCCTGCACCTTACGCCAGATCAGCAATCCCCCAAGGGCGATCAGCGCCAGAACGAGCAGCTTCTTCACGGTGTGACCCCACTTCTTCGACGGTCTCACCTGCCGGGGTGAGACCCAACGGTTGACATGCAGCCTAGCAAGGGATGGCTGCGCTCCTTGTGTTGCGCACGAACCTGATGTGCGGCTTGTGCGTAGAACGAGCCTTCAGCTCGGCCTGGATCACCTCTTCGACCCCGGCCTGTCTCCATCCCGTCCTGGGCAACCTGCCAATCACTTCGGACAACATCCCGATCATGCCAAATATCCGGACGTCCCGCGCGCGCGGCATACCCCCATAGGTATGTTACATCCCCCACCGCATGGCCGGAGGCATGGCCGGGTCACGTCTGGCGGAGGCCGGTCCACCGGCGGTTTCCGGGCCGTCTTCCCGGGCACCGCGGTGGTGGCCGTTATGGGTGCGGGACGCTGAGCGCGCAGGCCGTCCGTACGCGAAATCGTGAGCTGGATCTCATGCCCTCCGGAATACCCTAGGGGGGTACCGTGTTAGAGTATTCGGCAGGAACCGGAACCGCGTTGAAGGAGACCGTAATGAGCACCGCCACCTACACCGTCAAGGGCATGACCTGCGGCCACTGCGTGAGCTCGGTGAAGGAGGAGGTCGGCGGCGTGGCCGGCGTCACCGGCGTCGAGGTCGACCTGGCCAGCGGCCGGCTCACCGTGACCAGCGAGAGCCAGGTCGAGGAGTCCCAGATCGCCTCCGCGGTCGAGGAAGCCGGATACGAGCTGGTCGGACAGTCATGAACACGGCCGCCAAACTCGGCTCCTACGCCCTGGGGCTCGCCGTCGTCTTCGGCGGGGCCCTGGGCGTGGGCCGGGCGGTCGGCCCGGTGGCAGAGGACCCGTCGGCACAGAGCCACACTGCCATGACGAAGAGCCAGGAGAGCCAGGAGGGCCACGAGGGCCAAGACGCCCTGAAGGGCCAAGAAGGCCAAGAGGACCACGAAAGCCAGAACAGCGAGAAGAGCCAGGAGCACGGGACGCCGGAGCAGGCGTCCGGTGACACCCCCGGGGGGCTGCAAGTGTCGCAGAACGGATACACCCTCAACCCGCTGACCCCGATCGAGACCGGCAAGGCCACCGACTTCCGCTTCGCGGTGACCGGCCCGGACGGCCGCCCGGTCACCGCCTACCAGGTGGAACACGACAAGAAGCTGCACTTCATCGTGGTCTCCCGCGACCTGACGACCTTCCTCCACCTGCATCCGGAGATGACCCCCGACGGCATCTGGTCGGTCGGGCTGACGCTCCCGGCGGCGGGCGCGTACCGGGCGTTCGCCGACTTCGCCCCTACCGGCGGCGAGAAGCTGACGCTCGGCGCCGACCTGCAGGCCGCCGGCGACTACCGGCCGAAGCCGCTGCCCGAGGCGAGCCGCTCCTCGAAGGTCGGTGACTACACTGTGAGCCTCGACGGAGACCTGGTCCCCGGGCGGGCGAGCAAGCTCACCCTCTCGGTCAGCAAAGACGGCGAGCCGGTCACCGACCTGCAGCCCTACCTGGGCGCGTACGGCCACCTGGTCGCCCTCCGCGCCGGTGACCTGGCCTACCTGCACGTGCACCCCGAGCAGAGCGAGAAGGCCGGTCCGCAGATCACCTTCTACGCCGAGGTGCCGAGCATCGGCGACTACCGGCTGTTCCTCGACTTCAAGCACGGGGACGAGGTTCGTACCGCGGACTTCACCGTGCGCGCCACGCAGGGCGACGCGACCGCCGCGGAACCGTCGGCCCCCCACGGCCACTGAACACCGGGATATCGAGAAAGGAGAGGTGATGTCTTCCCTCACCGAGGAAAAGGCCGTCGAGCTCGCGATCGGCGGAATGACGTGCGCGTCCTGCGCCAACCGCATCGAGCGCAAGCTGAACAAGCTTGAGGGCGTGACCGCGACGGTCAACTACGCGACGGAGAAGGCGAAGGTCACCTTTCCCGACGGGCTCGACCCCCAGACGCTGATCAGCGAGGTCGAGAAGGCCGGGTACACCGCCGCGCTCCCCGTCGCCAAGAAGCAGGAGGAGGAGCAGGCCGAGCCCGCCGACGAGCTGCGTCCGCTGCGCGACCGGCTGATCGCCGCCGTCACGCTGAGCGTGCCGGTGATCGCGATGGCGATGGTCCCGGCGCTGCAGTTCACGAACTGGCAGTGGTTGTCGCTGGTGCTGGCCGCGCCGGTCGTGGTCTACGCGGGCTGGCCCTTCCACAGGGCCGCCTGGACGAACCTGCGCCACGGCGCCGCCACCATGGACACGCTGATCTCCATCGGCACGCTGGCCGCGCTCGGCTGGTCGTTGTGGGCGCTGTTCTTCGGCACGGCGGGCACGCCGGGCATGACGCACCCGTTCGAGCTGACCATCGAGCGCACCGACGGCTCGGGCAACATCTACCTGGAGGCCGCGGCGGGAGTGACCGCGTTCATCCTGGCCGGACGCTACTTCGAGTCGCGTTCCAAGCGGCGGGCGGGGGCCGCGCTGCGGGCCCTGATGGAGCTGGGCGCCAAGGACGTCGAGCTGGCCGACGGGCGGCGGGTGCCGGTCGAGCAGCTCAAGGCGGGCGACACGTTCGTCGTGCGGCCGGGTGAGAAGATCGCGACCGACGGCGTGATCGAGGAGGGCACCTCCGCGGTCGACGCCTCGATGCTGACCGGCGAGTCCGTGCCCGTCGAGGTGCGGCCGGGCGACACTGTCACCGGCGCGACCGTGAACGCGGGCGGCCGGCTGGTGGTGCGGGCCACCCGGGTCGGGGCCGACACGCAGCTCGCCCAGATGGCCAAGCTGGTCGAGGAGGCCCAGACGGGCAAGGCCGAGGTGCAGCGGCTGGCCGACCGCGTGTCGGGCATCTTCGTCCCGATCGTGATCGCGCTGGCGGTGGGCACGCTGGGCTTTTGGCTCGGCACCGGCAACGGCGCGGGGGCCGCGTTCACCGCGGCGGTGGCCGTGCTGATCATCGCCTGCCCGTGCGCGCTCGGCCTGGCCACCCCGACGGCGCTGCTGGTCGGCACCGGACGGGGTGCGCAGCTCGGCATCCTGATCAAGGGGCCGGAGGTGCTGGAGTCCACCCGCCGCATCGACACCATCGTCCTGGACAAGACCGGCACGGTCACCGAGGGCAGGATGACGCTGGTCGGCGTGCACCTGGCCGAGGGCGAGAGCCGCGAGGAGGTGCTGCGGCTGGCCGGCGCCATCGAGCACGCCTCCGAGCACCCGATCGCCCAGGCCATCGCCAGGGAGGCGAAGTCCGATGCGACCGTGGAGGACTTCGCCAACGTCGAGGGTCTCGGCGTGCAGGGCATCGTGGACGGGCACGCGGTCCTGGTCGGCCGGCCCAGGCTGCTGGCCGAGTGGTCGCAGCACCTGCCCGCCGACCTGGCGGCCACCCTTGAGGAGGAGCAGGCCAAGGGCCGCACGGTGGTCGCGGCCGGCTGGGACGGCAAGGCCAGGGCGCTGCTGGTGGTGTCGGACGTGGTCAAGGAGACCAGCGCGGAGGCCATCGCCAGGCTGCGCACGCTGGGCCTCACCCCGGTGCTGCTGACCGGCGACAACGAGGCAGTCGCCCGGCAGGTCGCGGACGAGGTCGGCATCGACGAGGTGATCGCCGAGGTGCTGCCCGCCGACAAGGTGGACGTGGTCAAGCGGCTGCAGTCGGAGGGCAAGGTCGTGGCGATGGTCGGCGACGGCGTCAACGACGCGGCCGCGCTCGCCCAGGCCGACCTGGGCCTGGCCATGGGCACCGGCACGGACGCGGCCATCGAGGCGTCCGACCTCACCCTGGTCAGGGGCGACCTGCTGGTGGCCGCCGACGCGATCAGGCTCTCCCGCCGGACGCTCGGCACGATCAAGGGCAACCTGTTCTGGGCGTTCGCCTACAACGTGGCCGCCCTGCCGCTGGCCGCGCTCGGCCTGCTCAACCCGATGATCGCGGGGGCCGCGATGGCCTTCTCCAGCGTGTTCGTGGTCAGCAACAGCCTGCGGCTACGCCGCTTCAAATGACCGCCGCTTCAAATGACCGCCGGTTCAGGTGACCGCCGGTTCGAGTGATCGCTGAGCCCATCTGACGGCCGGTGCCATCGCGGCGCCGGCCGTCATGAACGCCAGCCCCAGCAGCAACCAGCCCACGGTCCCGCCGTCGAGCACGAGCGTGGTGAGCACGGCCGGGCCGAGCATCCTGGCCACCGCCGTGCCGGTGCCGAAGAAGCCCTGGTACTGGCCCTGCCGGTCGTCGGGGGCCAGACCGAAGCCGATCTCCCAGGCCCCCGCGGCCAGCAGCATCTCCCCCGCGACCTGCAGACAGCCCGCCGCGATGAGGAAGACCCAGCCGTACGGGCTGAGGGCGAACACCGCGCACGCGGCGAACAGCACGACGCCCGCCCGGCGGACGGCCGTGGACGCGTCCCGCAGGTCGCGCACCCGGCGGGCCACGCGTACCTGGAAGAGCAGCACGCTGCCGGTGTTGAGCACGAGCAGCACCGCGACCATCCAGGCGGGCCCGGACGTGCGCTGCGCGATCCACAGCGGCACCACGAGGCTGAGCAGCGGCATGTAGAAGAGCATCACCGCGTTGATCACCGTCACCAGCGCGTACGGCCGGTCCCTGAGCACGGCCAGCCGCGGCCCCGGCGCGGCCGGCGCGGGCCGCACGGCGGGCAGCCTGAGCAGGACCAGCGCGGCCACCAGGAAGCTCAGGGCGTCGAGCGTGAACACCGCGACGTATCCGGCCCGGGTGCCGACGGCCAGCGCGACGCCGCCCAGCGCCGCCCCGACGGCCATGCCGCCGTTGAGCGTGGACTGCAGCACCGCCCGCACGACCGTGCGGCGGGCCGGCTCGACCAGCCCGGCCAGCAGGGCCTGCCGGGCCGCCGACAGGCCGGTCTGCGCGGTCCCGTAGAGGCAGGCGACCAGCAGGAACAGCGCGAACGACCGGACGAACACGAACGAGCCGGCCGCGACCGCGGTCGTGAGCGCGAGCAGCACCGCCACGCCGCGCGGCCCCCGCCGGTCGGCCAGGTGCCCGAGCGGCACCCCCGCCACCGAGCCGACCGCCCAGCCCAGCGTGAGGCCGAGGCCGATCTCGGTGGCCGACAGCCCCACGACGTCGGCGAAGTAGAGCGCCGAGGTGACGAGGTACGCGCCGTCGCCGATGGAGTTGGCGAGCTGCGCGGCGGCGAGCACGCGCTGGGTTTTCATGACTTGTACGACTCCGGGGTCATCCGGGTGGCGACGCCCATCCTGTTCCAGGCGTTGATGGTGGCCACGGCCACGGTGAGCGCGGCCATCTGCTGCTCGTCGAAGTGCGCGGCGGCCTGCGCCCAGACCTCGTCGGTGACGTCGTCGGTGGACAGGCGGGTGGCGGCCTCGGTGAAGGCCAGGGCGGCGCGTTCCTGCGGGGTGAAGAAGGGGGCCTCGCGCCAGACGGCCACGGCGTGCAGCCTGGCGTCGCTCTCCCCTGCCTGCTTGGCGTCGGAGCTGTGCATGTCCACGCAGTAGACGCAGCCGTTGATCTGGCTGGCGCGCAGCCGTACGAGTTCGAGGAGGGGCTTGGGGAGGGTGCTCTGGGCCACGAACCGGTCCAGGCCGGCCATCGCCTTGTACGCTTCGCCGGCGAACTTCCCGAGTTCCATGCGTTCGGTCATATGCCCATCTTGGCCGTACTCTTGTCCCGACATAAGCTCCAATTTCCGCCAAGTTGATTGGGCCAAGTTGGACGTTCACATCAGCCTTCAGGGGCGCGGTGACCTGGCCGCACAGGTCTACCGGCAGCTGCTCGACGCCATACTCGACGGACGCCTGCGCTCCGGCGAGCGGCTGCCCCCCACCAGGGAGCTGGCCGGCCGGCTGGAGATCTCCAGGAACACGGTGGCGGTGGCCTACGACCGGCTGGTGGCCGACGGCTTCCTGGTGGGCCGGGCGGGGGCGGGCACGTTCGTGTCGGCCGAGCCGGTGCGCGGCCGGGCCGCGCCCAAGGGGGTGGTCAGGCCGCGGGCGTTCTGGCGGGAGCTCGGGGAGACCGTCGAGGTGCCGCCCGCCCGGTACGACTTCCGCGTCGGTGTGCCGGACGCGCGGCTGTTCCCGATGGAGACCTGGCGCAGGCTGGTGGCCAGGGAGCTGCGGGTGGGGCTGGCGACGTACGAGCCTTCGTCCGGCTACAAGCCGCTACGTGAGGCTATTTCGCGTCATATCGGGATCAGTCGGTCGGTGCACGCGGGGCCCGACGACGTCCTGATCACCAACGGCGCCCAGCAGGCCCTCGACCTTATCGGCCGCGTCCTCATCGAGCCCGGCACGACCGTCGCCGTCGAGGAGCCCGGCTACCCGCCCGCCCGCCGGCTGTTCAGCTCGCTCGGCGCCCGCGTGATCGGCGTGCCCGTGGACGCCGAGGGCCTGGACGTGGCGGCCATCCCCCGCTCGGCGAGCCTGGTCTACGTCACGCCCTCGCACCAGTTCCCGCTGGGCACGCCCATGTCGCTGGCCCGTCGCGCCGCCCTGCTCGCCTGGGCCGAACGCCGCGCCGCCGTGGTGATCGAGGACGACTACGACAGCGAGTTCCGCTTCGGCGAACGCCCGCTCGAACCCCTGCAGAGCCTCGACCGGTCGGGCCGGGTGATCTATGTGGGCTCGTTCTCGAAGACCCTGCTGCCCATGCTCAGGCTCGGCTTCCTCGTCGCCCCCGCCTCACTCGGCCCGGCTCTGTGCGCCGCGCGGCAGCTGTCCGACTGGCACGGCGACATGCCCACGCAGGCCGCCCTGGCCCGGTTCATCGACGAGGGCCTGCTGGCCAGGCACATCAGGAAGGCGACCCGCGAGTACGCCGCCCGGCACGAGCTGGTCACCGCGGCACTGGCCGGGGACGAGCGGCTGCGCCTGATCCCGTCCGCCGCGGGCCTGCACGTGTGCGCCCGCCTGGCCCCCGGCGTGTCCCTGGGCCCTGTGCCGGACCTGGCCGTCGAGCAGCTCGACGCCTACTGCGGCGAGACCCCGGCGCAGCCGGGCCTGGTGCTCGGCTACGGCGCGATCGGGCCGCGCGACATCGGCCCCGGCCTGCGCCTGCTCACCGACAACCTCAGGACGGCAACGCCCGGTCAGTAGTTGCGCCGGCTCCAGAACCGCCACGCCCGGTCAGTAGTTGCGCCGGCTCCAGAACCGCCGCGCCCGGTCCCCCGTCAGCTCCGGGTCGTCCGGCGGCGAGGGCTGCTGCACGATGACGACGGTCGTCTTGGCGTGCCGGGCGCAGTACATGCTGGTGGAGGGCAGCAGGATCCGGCTCAGCAGCCGCCGCCGCCCCCGGCCGAGCACCAGCAGGTCGCCCTCGCGGGCCAGATCGACGAGGTGGTAGCCGGGGTCGCCGACCTTGCTGAGCGTCGCCACGCGCAGGTCGTCGGGCACGCCCCCGGCGACGTCCTCGAACACGCCCGCGATCACCTCCGCGCAGCGGGACTCCTCGCCCTGCCGGATCGCGTGCTGCACGGGCAGCGCCTCGGGAAAGGGATGGACGGGCGCACGACTGACGTGAACGGCCACCAGAGCCATCCGGTGCAGCCTGGCCGCGCCGATGGCCCAGGCGAGTGCCCAACGCGAGGCCGGGGACTCGTCCACCCCCACGATCAGCCTCACACCGCCAGGCAGATCCTGTTCCACGGTGCCTCCTGGAAATGAAGTACGACCATAGTGCGCCAACCGGCCAGTTACCGGGAGGTGGCACTTTGCGAACTCTGGAGTCCCCCGCGAGCCCGGGCGTAGCATGCGGGGGTGGAACGAGGGTGGGTGCAACCCCGTCCCGCCCTCGACCGGCGGCTCGACGGGGCGCTTACGCACAGGCTCACCACGCTCGTGGCCTCTACAGGCTACGGGAAGTCGATCGCGCTCGCCGGTTGGAGCCACGCCGTGGGCGGCGTCCTGCACCTGCTCGGGCCCGCCGACCGCGACCTGCCGACGCTGGCGGGCTCGGTGGCGTCGGCGCTGGCCGAGGCCGTGCCGAGGTTGCCCGCCGACCTGCTGGCCGCGGCCGGGGCGCCGCTCGGGCCCGACGCCGACGAGCTGTCCAGGGCCGCCGCGCTGGCGGGCGCGCTGGCCGAGGCACTGGCCCGGCGGCTGACCAGGGGTCTGGCGCTGGTCTTCGACGGCGTCGACGCGATCATCGGCGCGCCCGGCTCGGTGCGTTACGTCGAGACGCTGGTCCGCGCCGCGCCCCGGCACCTGCATCTGGTCACCGCCTCGCGGGCGCCGCTGCCGTTCCCGACGGCCCGGCTGCGCCAGGACCACGAGGTGCTCGACCTCGACGCCACCGACCTCGCGCTCACCGCGTCCGAGACCGGCGCCTGGGCCAGAGAGCGGCTGGGCGAGCAGGGGGCGGGCATCGCCGCCAGGCTGCACGAGGCGTGCGCGGGCTGGCCGGCCGCCGTCCAGGCCGCCCTCGACGCGCTGGCCCGCGAGGAGCCGGCGAGCTGGCCGCGCACCGCGGCGAGCCTGGCCGCCAACTCGGCCACGCTCGAACACCTGACGCTCGCCGCGTTCAAGGACCTGCCGGCGGGCATGCGGGAGCTGCTGCGCGCGGCGACCGTCCTGCCGGTGCTGACGTCCGGCCTGGCCGCCACGCTCGGCGCGCCGCCCGACACGCTCGCGGCCCTGACCAGCCGCGGCCTGTTCATCGAGGCCGACCAGGACGGCCACCGGCTGACCTCGACCAGCAGGCACGTCCTGGCCAGGCACGCCCCGCTCGACCGGCACGAGGCCCACGACGTGGCCGCCGTCGCCGCCCGCTGGTACGTCGAGCACGACCAGCCCGAGCTGGCCCTGCGTGCCGCCGTCGCGACCGCCCACCCCGATCTCGCCGCGTCGCTGCTCAACTCCCACGGCCCCCGCCTGGCCGAGCGCGGCGACGTGATCGCGGC
The DNA here is from genome assembly GCF_040298265.1 of Nonomuraea sp. NPDC001636. Classification (NCBI taxonomy): domain Bacteria; kingdom Bacillati; phylum Actinomycetota; class Actinomycetes; order Streptosporangiales; family Streptosporangiaceae; genus Nonomuraea; species Nonomuraea sp. NPDC001636. Next base: position 149,609 of record NZ_JBEOZT010000027.1, on the reverse strand, counting down.
CCTCGACCTGCTGCCCGAGCAGGCCAGAGGCGCGCCGCCGATGCTCAGGCTGGCCGGCATCGCCGAGCAGAACCGCGGCCACTGGACCCGCGCCCGCGACCTGCTGGCCCGCGTCGCCGACGGCCCCGCCTTCGACGCGTTCGTGGCCAGGCGGCTCGGCTTCATCGACCACCTGCGCGGCGACCTCGACGCCGCCATGACGATGTACGCCAAGGGGCACGCCTACGGCTCGCCGCCCGCCGACGCCGCCATGTGCGCCGCCTCCATGGCCTCGGTGCTGTGGCTGAAGGGCGACCGGGCGGGCTGCGCCGAGCTGGCCGACCGGGCGCTGGAGCAGGCCGGCGGCCTCGGCGACCCCGGCGCGCTGGCGATGGCCAACACGGTCCTGGCCATGCTGGCCGCCCTCGACGGCGACCGCCGCGCCAACGACGCCTACTACCTGCGCGCCCTGGAGTACGCCGAACGCGCCGGCGACGTCGTCCAGCTCATCAGGATCCGGGCCAACCGGGCCTCCCGCCATCTGGACGAGGGCGCCTACACCGAGGCGCTGGCCGAGACGGAGGCCGCGAGCAGGCTGTGCGACCTGGTGTCGTTCGCGCCGTACGCCGCGCTCAACGTGGCCAACCGGGCCAAGGCGCTGGTCGGGCTCGGCCGGCTGGAGGAGTCGGCGATCGACGCGGCCGACGCGGTGGCCAGGTGGGAGGCGATGGGATCGCGGCTGGTCAGCGTCGGGCTGGTCCGGCTGGGCGAGATCCACGCGCTGCGCGGCGACCGCGGGCAGGCGGCCGCCGTCTACCGCCGGGTGATCGCCGAGACCGAGCCGCTGGGCGAGGTGCAGACCCGCTCGAACGCGCTCAACGCGCTGGCCGAGCTGCTGGCCGAGGACGATCCCGAGGAGGCGGCCCAGGTGGCCGGGCAGGCGCTGGCGTACGCCGGCGGCATCGCCGGGGTCTCCGCGCGGGTGGCCGCGGCGCACGTGGCCCTGGCCGCCGGCCGTCGCGAGGAGGCCGCCCGGCTGGTCGGCGAGACCGAGCCGATCGCCGTGGAGCGCAGGGACCACGCGGCCCAGGCCGTGCTGCACGAGCTGCGGGCCCGGCTCGACGGCGATCCCGCGCAGGCCGACGAGGCGGTGCGCAGGTGGGCGGCGCTCGGCGACCCGATCGGGCGGGCCAGGGCCGAGCTGGTGCGGGCGGCCCTGTCCGACCCGGTGAGCGGGGGTGAGGTGGCCGTACGGGTGCGCGAGCGGATGCACGCGATCGGCTGCCGGGCGCTGGACGACCGGATCGACGAGCTGATCGCCCGCGCGGCGCCCGCGCCGGGGGCGGCGGTGGTGATCGAGACCATGGGAACGTTCCGGGTGCTGCGCGGCGCGGTGCCGGTCCCGCGTACGGCCTGGCAGTCGCGCAAGGCCCGCGACCTGCTGAAGATCCTGGTCAGCCGCCGAGGCGGCGCGATCAGCAGGGAACGGCTGGTGGAGATCCTGTGGCCCGAGCAGCGCGACGACGCGGTCGGGTTGCGGCGGCTCAACGTCATGGTCTCCACGCTGCGCGCGGTGCTCGACCCGGCCCACGAGCGGCCCGCCGACGACGTCGTGGTCTCCGAGGAGGGCGCGCTGCGCCTGGACCTGGCGCACGCCGACGTCGACGTGGAGCGCTTCCTCGACCTGACCGCCGGCGCCGTACGGCTGGAGCAGGCCGGCCGCGCCGCCGAGGCACTGGAGCGGTGGACGGCGGCCGAGAGCGCGTACGGCGGCGAGTTCTGCGAGGAGGACCCCTACGCCGACTGGGCGGTGGGCCTGCGCGAACAGGCGCGGCTGGCCTACGTGCAGGCGGCCGCCCGGCTGGCCACGGCGCGCACCCGCGAGCGGCGCTACGACGAGGCCGCCCGCTACTGGCTGCGCCTGCTGGAGCGCGACGGCTACGACGAGCGCGCCCACCTGGGCCTGGTGCGCGTGCTCGACCTGGCGGGCCGGCGCGGCGACGCCCGCAGGCGCTACCACCTCTACGCCGAGCGCATGCGGGAGCTGGAGGTCGAGCCCGCGCCCTACCCCACCTGAACCAGACCTGAACCGTCCCGGGTGATGGTGATCAGATGAGGACGGTCATCGTACGGCTGGTCGAGCCCGAGCAATCCGGCGGCCAGCTCCGCGGGCTGCTCGAAGAGGTGGGGGGCGAGCCGGTGCCGTTCAGCGGCGCCGACGCCGTGATCACCCTGTTGCTGAACGCGGCCGGCCTGAACCGCGATCCGGCCTGAACCTCGCGCGAACCTCGGCTCGCCACCATCTGTGGTGAGAGGAGGCACGATGAGCGAGCAGCTGGGGAGTGGATGGCCGTTCGTCGGGCGAGGGGGATCGATCGCGACCGTGCGCGCGGCGCTGCGGTCGGGAGCGGGCGCGATGATCGCCGGTGAGGCGGGCGTCGGCAAGAGTAGGCTGGCCGCGCAGGCGCTGGCCGGGCTCGACGGGTACGAGGTCGTGCGCGTGCTGGGCACGGAGACCGCGTCGATGATCCCGTTCGGGGCGTTCGCCCATGTGTTGACGGGGCCGCCGCAGAGTGGCGAGAACCTGCTGCGCTGGGCCGCGCGGCACCTGCGCAGGGGAGAGGGAGAGCTGCTGGTGAGCGTGGACGACGCCCACCGGCTGGACGCGGCGTCGGCGGCGCTGGTGCACTACCTGGCCGCCGGCGGGGAGGCCAGGGTGCTGGTCACGGTGCGTACGGGCGGCCCGCTGCCCGCGCCGGTGGCCGCGCTGTGGAAGGACGAGCTGCTGACCAGGGTCGAGCTGCCGCCGCTCGGCCGCGACGAGGTCGGCCAGGTGCTGGCGGGCGCGCTCGGCGGCGAGGTGGCGGAGGGGACCGTACGGCATCTGGCGGCCGTCACCGGCGGGAACGTGCTCTACCTGCGCGAGGTCGTCCATGCCGGGCGCACGTCCGGCTGCCTGGCCGAGAGCGGCGGCGAGTGGCGCTGGCGGGGCGAGCTGTCGATGACGACCCGGCTGCGCGAGCTGGTCGGCGCCCGGATCGGCCACCTGGACCAGGACGAGCGGGAGGTGCTGGAGCTGGTGGCGTACGGCGAGCCGGTGGACGCGGAGCTGCTGGTCGCGCTGACCTCGCCGCGCGCGGTGGAGCGGGTCGAGGCCCGCGGCCTGGTCACGGTCGCCGGCGACGGCAGGCGCGAGCAGGTACGCCTCGGCCACCCCCTGTACGGCGAGGTGGTCCGCGGCGACTGCGGCACCCTGCGGGCCAGGCGGCGGCTGCGGACGCTGGCCGAGGCCCTGGAGGCAGGCGGCCTGCGGCGGCGCGAGGACGAGCTGCGGGCGGCCGTCTGGCGGCTGGACAGCGGGTCGGCCGCCGCGCCGGAGCTGTTGTTGTCGGCCGCGGGCCTGGCCTGGGCCAGGCGTGACCCCAGGCTGGCCGCCCGGCTGGCCAGGGCCGCGATCGAGGCGGGCGCGGGCGTGGCGGCGGTCGCGCTGCTCGGCCAGGTGCTGATGGTGCTGGGCGACCAGGACGCGGCGCTGACGGCGCTGCGGCAGGCGGCCAGGAACGCCGTCACCGAGGGCGAGCGCGCCCAGCACGCCTTCAGCCTGGGCATGAACCTCGCCTGGGCGGGCGCGGACGCCGAGGCGTGCCGGGTGCTCGACCTGGCCGCCGGGTCCCTGACCGATCCGGCCTGGCGGCAGGAGGCGCACGTCTACCGGGGCGTCGCCGACTTCTTCGCCGGCCGGCTGGCCGGGGCCGCGGACGCCCTGGCGCGGGCGCGCGCGTGCGAGCCGGCGACCGTGCGCGGCGCGGCGCACGCGGCCGCGCTGGAGTCCTGGACCGCCGCCTACTCCGGACGTGCGGAGAGCGCGCTCGCCGTGGCCGGGCGGGCCCTCGCGGGCCGGGACGGCTGGGACGACGACGCCCCGCACGCGCTGCCGACGCTGCTGGACGCGCGCTGCGCCGCCCTGGTGTTCTCCGGCCGCCTGGACGCGGCGGCGCGGACGGCCGCGGAAGGCATGGAGACGGCCGCGGCCGAGCTGTCGGTGTCGGGGTTCGGGGCGTACCGGGCGATGGTCGGCAGGCTGCGCGGCGACGCGGCCGGCGCGGCCCGCTGGGCCAGGCAGGACGCGGCCCGGCTGCCTCCCGGGACGCCGTACCGGGGGCGCTGCCTGGCCGAGCTGGCCCACGCGCGGGCGCTGATGGGGGAGACGGCGGCGGCGCGGGCCGCGCTGGCCGAGGCCGAGGGGCCGGCCTCGCGGTGGGCGTTCACCCGGCAGCCGGTGTTGCAGGCCGCGGTCTGGGTGACGGCCTCGGCGGGCGACCTGGACCAGGCGGTGAGCCTGTGCCTGACGGCCGCCGGGCTGGCCGAGCGGCACGAGCAGTCCGGGCACCTGATGTTCGCGCTGCACGACCTGGTGCGGCTGGGCGCGCCCGCCCTGGCGGCCCGGCGGCTGGCCGCGCTCGCCGAACGGGTGGACGGGCCCCTCGCCGGGCTGTTCGCCCGGCACGCGCGGGCCGTCGGCGACCCGGCCGAGCTGCGGGACGTCGCCGCCGAGTTCGAACGGCTCGGCCTGATCCTGTACGCCGCCGAGGCCCTCGCCCAGGAGTCGGCGGCCCACCGCAGGGACGGCCGGGGCACGCTGGCCAAGGGGGCGCAGACCAGGGCGTGGGCGCTGGCCAGGCGGTGCCCGGGGGTCTCCACGCCCGCGCTGGTCGAGCTGGCCACGCCGGAGCTCACGCCACGCCAGCGGGAGATCGTCAAGCTGGCGGCGGCCGGGCTGACGAACCGGCAGATCGCCGACCGGCTGACGCTGTCCACCCGGACGGCGGCCAACCATCTGCAGGCGGCCTACGAGAAGCTGGGGGTCAACGACCGCACGCAGGTGGGCCGCCTGCTGGCGGCGCTTTAAATAAGGCTCAGGAGGCCGTCGTACAGGGCCTGGCGGTCGTCGTCCGTCATGGCCCGGTACGGGTCGGCGGCCCGCCGGTTCGTCTCGGCCTCGATCGCGGCCCGGACGGGACCGTCCTTCAGCGCGACGATCCCGTCCGCGGTCAGCCCGGCCGCGCGCCAGGACTCGGCGTGCGCGTCGGCCCGGTGGTAGCGCAGCGCGGCGAGCCGGTTGAACAGCAGCAGGCCGGCGGGGGCGGCGTCCGGCTCGTACGGCGGCGCCATCACCTCCAGGGCGCCGCCCGGCACGCGTACCGCCCGGTCGAGCACCCCGCCGACCGACACGGCGAGAGCGGCCACGTCGTGGCCCGCCCAGACGCGGCCGGCCGCCTCGGCGTGCGCGGCGTACAGGGCGTCCACGAACGCCCGTCCCGTGGAGGTGAGCCGCAACGCCCCGCCGGCGTCCCGTTCGAGCGTGCCCTCGCGCAGGTGGACGCCGACGCTTTCGGTGACGTCGCCGTACCGGTGGACGGCGGCGAGCGCGGCCGTGGTCACCGGGCGCAGGGGGAGCACGAAGCGCAGGTCGTTGAGGAGGCCGCTGGTCAGGCCGGAGCGCTCGGTCAGGTCCAGGACGGCTCTGCGGGCGGCGGCGTGCACGTCGACGTGGGCCGCGTCGATGACGGGGGCGATCGCCGCGGCAAACTCCCCCAACCCCTGAAATTTCGGCATTGAGCGTCATTATGGCGCTCAATCCGTAGCTCATCAGCAGGAAACCGTAATCGCCTGGCTCCAGGGTGAGGTCAACCGTCCGGCGTCCGCCGGTGTTCTTCCACCGCCCGGTTCCTCCCTCCCTTGGAGTCCCTGATGTCCCTCCGTCCTCGCTGGGCGGCCCTGCCCGTGGTGCTGGTCGCGGTGTTCATGACCACGCTCGACTTCTTCGTCGCGAACGTGGCCGTGCCCTCGATCCGCGCCGACCTGGGAGCGGGCGACGCGGCGAGCCAGTTCGTGGTCGCCGGGTACGGGCTGGCGTACGCGGCGGGGCTGATCGTCTCGGGGCGGCTCGGCGACCTGTACGGGCCGCGCCGCCTCTTCGCCGCCGGGCTGGCCCTGTTCACGCTCGCCTCGGCGGCCTGCGGCGGCGCGCCGGACGCCGCCGCGCTCGTGCTCGCCCGGGTGGCGCAGGGCGTCGCGGCGGCGCTGCTCGCGCCGCAGGTCCTGACCCTGATCGGGACACTGTTCCCGGGCGCGGGCCGGGCCAGGGCGTTCGGCTGGTACGGCACGGTGGTGGGCCTGGCCGGGATGAGCGGCCAGGTCGTGGGCGGGCTGGTGGTGGCGGCCGATCCCCTCGGGCTCGGCTGGCGGGCGTGCTTCCTGGTCAACGTGCCGATCGGCCTGGCGGCGCTGGCGCTGACCGGGCGGCTGGTCCCCCGCGTCGCCGGGGCCGGGTCGCGTGCGGGGCTCGACGTGCCGGGGGCGGCGCTGGTCGCGGCGGGGCTGGCCGGCGTCGTGCTGCCGCTGGTCCAGGGCCGCGAGGAGGGCTGGCCGCAGTGGACGTGGCCGTGCCTGGGCGGCGCGGCGCTCATGCTGGCGGCGTTCGTCCGGCGGCAGCGGCGGCTGGCGGCGACCGGCCGGGAACCGCTGCTGGACCTGGCGGTGTTTGGCGAGAAGGGGTTCACGGCCGGGCTGGCGGCGGTCGCGCTGCTGTTCGGCACCTCCGCGGGCCTGTCGTTCGTGCTCGCCCTCAACCTCCAGGACGGCCTCGGCCTCGGCCCCCTGGCCGCCGGGGCGGTGTGCACCGCGCTGAACGCCGGCTTCTTCCTGGCCTCGCCGCGCTCGGCCCGGGTCCCGCGCCCGGCCGGCCCGCTGGCGCTGCTGCTCGGGCTCGGGCTGCTCCTCCAGGCGGGGGAGTCGCCGTACCTGGTGGCGGGCGCGCTGCTGGTGGTGGGCGCGGGGATGGGGCTGGTCATGTCGCCGCTGCTGTCGTCGGTGCTCGCGTCCGTACGCCGGGAGCGGGCGGGCGCGGCGGCCGGGGTGCTGGGGACCGTCCAGGAGACCGGCGGGGTGCTCGGCGGGACGATCACCGGCGCGGTGTTCTTCGGCTCCCTGGACGCCGGCTGGCCCGCGGCCACCAGGGCGGCCCTGCTCGTGCTCATCGTGGGCGCGCTGGGCGTCCTGGCCCATTCGGTACGCCGCCCGCGCCGCCCCCGCCGCCCCGAGCCGTGCCCGGCGATGTCCCTGGAGCCGAACCGCTGATCGCGGGGCCCGTCCGGGACGTCAGCCGTACCGGCCGGCCGTGGGCGGGCGCAGGGCGGCGGCCAGGTCGCCGGCCAGGCGCGGCAGCTCGTCGGGCCGCAGCGTGGAGACCGTCAGCCGCAGCGCGGGCGGCGTGCGGACGCGGTTGCGGGCACCGGGCGCGGCCGCCCAGCCGAGGGCCAGCAGCCGGGTGACGGCGGTGGTCTCGTCGGCCACCGGGACCCAGACGTTGAGCCCGCTGCGGCCGTGCGCCCGCAGGCCACGCGCGGCCAGCGCGTCGATCAGGCCGTCCCGCCGACCGGCGTACGCGGCGGCCACGGCCGCGGTGTCCACAGCCTGTGCACGCCACAGGTGAGCGACCGCGCGCTGCAGCAGATGGCTGACCCAGCCGGCGGCCAGCCGCTGCCGCCCGCGCAGCCGGTCGAGCGTGACGGGATCGCCGGTGACCAGCGCCAGCCGCAGGTCGGGGCCGAACGCCTTGGCCGTCGAGCGGGTGAGCAACCAGCGGGTGGTCACGCCGGCCAGGGGATGGAGGGGGAGGTCCACCAGGCTCGCGCCGTGGTCGTCCTCGATCAGCACCACGTCGGGACGGCTGGCGAGCAGGGCGCGCAGGTCCGCGGCCCGCCGGGCGGTGACGGCCGCGCCGGTGGGGTTCTGGGCGCGGGCGGTGATCACCACCGCTCGTACGCCCGCCCGCAACGCCCGGTCGAGCTCGTCCGGCAGCGGGCCCTCGTCGTCCAGCCGCATCGGGACCGGCCGCAGCCCGAGGGCGGCGACCAGGTCGAGCAGGGCCGTCCAGCCGGGGTCCTCGACGCCGATCGCGTCGCCGGGACGAAGGTGGGCGTTCAGGACGCGTTCCACCGCGTCGAGGGTGCCGGAGGTGATCGCCAGCGGCGCGGCGGGCACGCCGTCCGCACGCAGACGGGCGGCGGCCAGCGAGAGCAGCTCCTCGTCGTCGCCCGTGCCGTACATGGCCGGACGCTGCTCGTGCGCCCTGGCGGCGGCGGCGAGCGCCTCGTGCAGCGGCGGCAGCAGGGCTGGGTCGGGGTTGCCGTGCGACAGGTCGCGCACGCCCGGCGGCACCTCGATGCGGATCTCCTCGCGGGTCGTGGTGGCCGGGCGCGGCCGGACCCGCGTGCCGCGCCGGCCCGCCGTCTCGACGATCCCGCGCTCCCGCAGCAGCCGGTACGCGGCCGCGGCGGTGTTCGGGCTGACCTCGGCCGTGGCGGCCACCTCGCGCACCGGCGGCAGGTGCGCCCCGGGAGGCAGCAGGCCCGCGGACACCGCGGCCTCGACGCCCGCAGCGATCTCGCTGGCCGTCCCACCGACGATCCTGTATGTTTCTGACACAAAATACATTATGTACTAATACAAAGCTGGGCGGGAGGGTTTCACGTGCTCATTCATCCCTGGGACGCCGCACGGGACGACGACGAGTGGCACACCTGGCTGGCCACCCGCGACTTCGGCCAGCTGGCCGCGAACGGCCCCGACGGCGGCCCGCCCGTCGTCGTCCCCACCCACTTCCTCTTCGACGCCGCCGCCGGGGAGGTGCTGCTCCACCTGGCCAGGCCCAACCCGGTGTGGACGGCGATCGAACGCGACCCGGCGGTCCTGCTGAGCGTGCACGACGACTACGCCTACATCCCCGGCGGCTGGCGGACGGGCGACCCCGAGACCGGCGTGCCCACCAGCTATTACGCCTCCGTCCAGCTCACCTGCCGGGCCGAGGTGGTGGACGACCCCGAGGGCAAGGCCGAGATCCTGCGCCGCCAGCTCGCCCACTTCCAGCCCGACGGCGCGCACGGCGTCGTGGCGGCCGGCGAGGGGCCCTACCACCGGCAGCTGCCCGGCCTGCGCGGGCTGCGGCTGGCGGTGGTGGCGGCACGCGCCAAGTTCAAGTACGACGGCCGCCACCCCGTCGAGACCCGCGAGCGCGTCGCCGGGCTGCTGGCCGAGCGCGGCCTGCCGGGCGACGCCGGAGCCAGGGAGCAGCAGCTCAGGCGGATGGCTGAGCGCTGAGGCAGGTGCGCAACATGCGGATGAGTACCCGCTTCTCCCGGTGGGTGACGGTCAGCCCGTAGTGGTGCTTCACCGTGATCCAGGCCCGCGCGTACGTGCACCAGTACGACCTGCGCGGCGGCCGCCACGTCGCCGGGCTGCTGCCCGCCTTGTCCAGGTTGACCGACTCGCTGACGGCGATGAGCTCGGGCCTGGTGAGATCGTTGGCGAACGCCTGCCGCTGCTCGTCGGTCCAGGCGTTCGCGCCGGAGACCCAGGCGTTGGCCAGCGGCACGAGGTGGTCGACGTCGATCTGCTCCTCGCTGTGCAGGGTCAGGCCGTCGTACTCGCTGAACCAGGTGCCGTGGACGGCCTCGCAGTCGAGGTCGGTCGTCACGGACACGGCGTCACGCCGCAGGACGACCTCCCGCGTGTCGCACGCGCCCTCCGCCTCGGTCCAGGACGGCATGAACCGCTCGTGCGCATACCCCCTCAGCGACCGCGCCTCGGCGACGACCAGCTCCCGCAACTCGCCCCGGGCACGGGCGACCGAGGTCGGCTCGGGCAGGACCAGGGGGAGCAGCAGCAGCGGCCACATGACGGCGATCATGGACCCAGCATTAGCAGCCCACCCCTCGTTGCTCCTAGTATTTGACGACTCACACAGAGCGATGTCGAGGGAGAGGGTCCCACATGCAGTCGCCGGACGGTCCGGGCCGGGAGCAGGTGCTCGACTGGGTCGAGCGGGTGGCGGACTTCGTCTCCGAGGAATGGGGGCTGGCCCCGATCACCGGGCGCGTCCTGGGCTGGCTCATGGTCTGCGACCCGCCCGCGCAGACGGCCTCCGACATCGCCGACGCCATCGGCGCGAGCCGCGCGTCCCTGACGACGACCATGCAGCTCCTGACGTCGATCCGGGTCGTCCACAAGCTGCGCAGGCCGGGGGAGCGCAACGTCTACTACCGGATCGAGGACGACGCCTGGGCGAAGGTCCTGCGCCAGAAGCTGGCCGCGTTCACGGCCTTCGACGCGCTGGCCGAGGAGGGCCTGCGGCTCGGCTGGACGGACGAGGCCCAGACCGCCCGCATCCGCTCCGCGCACGACTCCATCGCGGCCGTCGCCACCGCTCTCGACAGCCTGTGGAAAACCGACGCGCCTGTGGATAACTAGCCGTCGGCGTCCGGGTACTGGAAGACGTCGTCCAGGGGCACCCGGAACACCCGGGCGATCTGAAAGGCCACCTCAAGAGAGGGTGAGTACCGGCCCTGCTCGATGGCGATGACGGTCTGCCGCGTGACGCCGACCCGCTGGGCCAGCTCGGCCTGCGTCATCTCCCCGTGCGCGAACCGCAGAGCCCTGATGGAGTTGGTCACCTTGGTCGGCTTGCCCATGCCTACAGGCCCCTCCGGTAGGCGAGCAGCCGCAGCGGGGTGGCCACCAGAGTGGACAGGACGAGCGCGCCGTAGATGGCGTTGGCGATCCAGAAATGGTCGGCTTCCGCCATGGTCAGGCCAAGGGGGACCACCATGGAGGCGGCCAGGACGACGCCTCCGACATGTTGGGCGGAACGGTTGATTTCCTTGTCTCGCACGTCGCTCTTGTGACTCTCGCTGGGCTTCACGATCTCGACCACGATACGGCCCGCGATCGACAGGACGACGCTGATCCCGATCGCCCACAGCATCGGCGCGACGTAGGGGACGGCACTGAGCGGGCCGTCGCCGGCCCGGCCCAGGATGACGATGACGTAGGCCACGTAGGCGCCGGCCGTCGCCAGGAGATAGACCCAGGCGCCCTTTTCCTCGTACGACATCACAAGCAGGGAAGGTAAAACAATCCAGACATCGTGTCAATGATTTCAGACTTGTCCACCACTGTGGACAACTGTCCCCAACCTGTGGATAACTTCGCGCCATTTGTGTGGCCGTCCACGGGAGCCCCTTCTGTGGGCGTGGCGCGTCGCCGCGGCGAAAGAGCCTCCGCCGGGCGGGCCCGTCCACCATGCTTGCACCTGTCCCAGGACAGGAGGCAACCATGCGCTACTTCCTCGAAGTACCCCTCGACGACGGCGGCACCGTGCTCGTGGAGGTCAACGAGCGGCCCGGCGACGAGCCGCTTCCCGCCGGACGGGCCCGCGCGGCCGTCGAACGCATGCCGGAGGCGCTGGGCGCGGGCCTCCAGCGCGTCCAGGTCTTCGCCACCGACGTCCTGCGCCGCATGCGGTCATGCCCGGAGCCGCCGGACGTGGTGGCGGTCGAGTTCGGGATGAAGCTGACCGCCAAGGCCGGCGTGGTCATCGCCGAGTCGACGGGAGAGGCCCATCTCAAGGTCACCGCGGAATGGCGGAAACCGGAAGGCGACTGACCCGGCTTCCCGTTAGGGCGTCCTCAGGTCACGCCTTGATGGCCGTGCCCTGCGCCGAGACCAGCCGCCACCTTCCGTCGGGGCCGATGGCGTACACGTGCGTGTACCGGCTGCCGGCGCTGAACGTGCTGCCATCGGGGTTCGTGAAGTTCATCCCCGTACGCCCCACGACGATCCCGACGTCCCCGATCATCCGCACGATGGCCTCGTCGGGGAACGAGTCGATCTTCGGGAACCGCAGGCTTCCCGACTTCACCAGGTCGAGCAGGACGTCCTTGCCGGCGACCGCCCCGTCCTCGACCCCCACCAGGACGAAGTCGTCCGCCAGCAGGTCGTTCAGGCGGTCGTGGTCGTTGGCCACCAGGGCGTCGAAGAAGCTCTGGTCCAGCTCGACCAGGGTGGTGCGGTGGGTGCTCACGGGGGTCGTCCGTTCTCGTCGATATGCGGACGACGAGGGTAGACGTTGACGCCGGTGACAAGGTCAAGCCGTCGAACCGTCGAACCGTCAGGCCGCGAACCGCTTCAGCAGCAGCTCCAGCCTGCGTTCGTGCTGCTCGGCCGGCAGCCGCTTGCCGCGCATGAGCGTGACCAGGCCGTGCAGGGCGGCCCAGTAGGTCTCGGTGAGCAGGCCCAGGTCCTCCCCGTCGCCGGCGTGCGGGCGCAGCCCCTCGACCAGCTCGCCGAAGGCCGCGTGCAGGGCCGCGGGAGCCTCCGGCGTGGCGAACGGCAGGTCGACGTTCTGGCTGAAGATGACGTCGTAGAGCGCCGGACGCCGCTCGGCGAACGCCGTGTAGGCCGCGCCGACGGCCGCGAGGGCGCTGCCGGCGTCCGGCGCCGCGGTACGGGCCGCGCGCAGCTCGTCCGCGAGGATCACGCAGCCCTCCACGGCCACGGCCGCCATGATCGCGCCCTTGCCCTTGAAGTGGCTGTAGAGCACCGGCTGGCTGTACTCGATGCGCTCGGCCAGCCGCCGCGTCGTCACCGCCTCCCAGCCCTCGGCCTCGGCCAGCTCGCAGGCGGCCGTGATGATCAGCTTCTCGCGTTCCGCACGTTCGCGCTCCCGGCGCGCCTGTATCGACATGCTCCCGATCCTAGCACCGCTAGCGCTTCTGTCATCGTTCTGCTAGCGTCGTCCTCGTTCCTAGCAACGCTAGCTCTCGGAGACGGACATGCTCACCACCCTTGCCTACGGCCTCGCCATCGCCCTCAACCTGCTTGTCGTCTTCATCGGCGCGCGCTTCCTGTTCGTGCCGGTCGCCGCGGCGGCCGGTTACGGCGTCCCCGCCAAGCAGGACGGCGACCGGGCCTACCTGACCATCAAGGGGCTGCGCGACGGCACCTACGGGCTGCTCGGCCTGGCCCTGCTGGCCTTCGTCGGCGCCCAGGCCGAAGCCTGGTTCATGCTGATCGTCGCGCTGCTGCCCCTGGGCGACACCCTGATCGTGCTCCGCAACGGCGGCACCAGGGCGGTCGCCTTCGGCGTGCACTTCGCGACCGCCGTCGCCCTCCTCGTCAACGCCGCCCTGCTCTTCGCCGTGTGACCCGGCGATCCCGGAGCTACCCCGCCGCCGCCGTCCGTACGTCCCGCTCGATCTCCCGCCGGGACGTGCGCAGCGGCGAGCACCACATGACCACCGGACCGGCCAGCATCCCGGCCGAGAACACGACAAGCGTGCCGCGCATGCCGATCCCGCCGGCCAGCGCCCCCGCGAGGACCGCGCCGACCGGCGTGGCCGCCCAGGTGAGCCAGCGGGACGTGGCCGCCAGCCGCCCCTGCATCTCCTTGGGCGTCAGGAGCTGCCGCAGACTGCGCTGGGTGCTCTGGAAGACGAGCGTGACGATGATCATCAACGTCCACGAGACGCCCACCACGAGCTGCCCGGCCAGTCCCGGCCCCACCAGCCCGATCGACCCGCTGCACAACGGGTACGCGAAGGCGGCCCCGAGCAGCACGCGCGGCATGCCGTACCGGTCGGTGAGCGGCCCCGCGATCGCCCCGGCCGCCAGCCCGCCGGCCATGCTCACCCCGAACACCAGGCCGGTCGCCAGGCCCGACCAGCCGAGCTCCCGCACGACGTAGTTGACCTCCAGCGCGCTCAGCCCGGCGATGCAGAAGCTGACCGTGGCCATGTAGAGCACCAGCGGCCCGATCACACGATGGCGGACGACGTACCGCAGCCCCTCCCCGATCTGCTCGCGCAGCCGAGGGGCCCGCTCCGTCCGCTCCGGCCTGGCCTCCGGCGACCGGATCAGCGCCAGTGCGAGCGCGCCTCCCAGGTAGGACAGCGCGTCGGCGAGCACCGCCTTGGCCGGCCCGAACAGCGAGATCAGCACCCCGCCGACCGGCTGCCCCGCCATCCCCGCCACCGTGACCGTGCTGGTGAGCTTGGCGTTCCCCGCCATCAACCGCTCAGGCCCGAGCAACGTCAGCGGGTACGTCTGGTAGGCGGGCGTGAAGAACACCTCACACGTCGCGACCACCAGCGCCACGGCGTAGAGCTGCCCGAGCGTGAGCCCTCCGGCCACGGCCGCCAAGGGGACCGTCCCCATCGCACACCCGGACACCAGGAACGTGACGATCATCACCGGCCGCTTGCGCCACCGATCGCTCAGGGCGCCCGCCGGCAACGACGCGAACAACACCGGCAACCGCCGCGCCGCCGTCAGCAGCCCGAGCTCCACCGGCGAGGCGTCCAGCACGAGCCCGGCCACCAGGGGTAACGCCAGATAGGAGATCTCGTTCCCGAGCGAACTGGTGGTCTGACTGCTCCACAGGAGCACGAAATCCCGCTGCCGCCACAACGACCCCGCCCTCGACATCCGCGACATTCTGCCACCGCGGGCCCGTGGTTCCGGTGCTAGCTCGCCAACCACCCGAAGTCCGGCGCCGGGACGTCGAGAACCGCCCCTTCGCGGACGTGCCAGCATCGCGCCCGGCCGCGCTCGTCGGTGACCACGAAGACTCCCCGCGGCCGGTCTCCGTCCTCGTCGACCGGCGGCAGGGCGGCCAGTCGTTCGACCTTGGCCCGGATCTCGTGCAGCGCGCCCTCTCTGACGTCGCCCCCGTAGAACAGGTAGAGCGTCCAGTTGAAGGGTTTCGCGGGCCACGCCCAGCCGCCGGCGTAGGGATCGTCGTCCCCGATGACACGCTCGGCGTCCGGCCGCTGAGCGAACCCCAGCTCAAGCCACCCTCTGACCGAGACGAACATCCCCATACCCCCGATCCTACGAACGCCCTGCGGACCGCCCCAGCCTCATTGACCCGAATCGGGGACCTCTCCTCATCAGCACGCACACTGATCACCAGCGCGGCCTGCTAACTCTGCGGCGGCTTCCAAATGAGGATCGCCCATTTGGCACCCTCGGGCGCCTCGACCTTGACGCTACGGACAGCCACATCGTCGGGGATCATGCTGACGCGCACACCCCCAGGATCGATGGAGCACTGATGAGGGAGCTGAGACTTGCCGACGCGGACGATTATCGTCCCGCTTGCGCCGACGCAGTCCACCTCAAGGCGGAACGACGCTCCCATCTTGAGTTTCGTGGTCCAGCGGCGGGCCTGCCCCTCCTCATCGACATGATGAAGCAGCACCTTGCCTTTGGCGCTTTTCGAAAGGTCCGCGAGCGCGCGATTGACAGGGGGCGGATCGATCAAGAAGCGAGACGGCGATCCCCCTCGCTGTCCTGAAAACGAAATTGCACAACCGGCCAGGAGCGACGAGACGACGACAATGGCCGCGACGTATCTGCGCATATAACCCCTCGGTTGATCAATTCGCGACAAGGCTACGGCAGCAATACGGCCCCCACCAGCCCACGTTCGCCGGACGTCCGGCCAAGCTCGGCCGCGATGCCCCTGGAGCTCAAGTTCTGTGCGTGCAGACGGCACGCCCCGACATCACGCTTGGCCGTCTCAGGGCAGCGGGCGAAATTCGGCCTCGCTGAAATGCGGCGGTAATCCGGGCGGTAATCAGGCATCCAACGTATTGCTAACGCGGCCGGTTGCAATGCGTACGCGGTGGAATCAGCCGCCCCGCGGGGCCCTGAGCCGACCGGGTGCCGTACATCTCAATCACCGGAACGAGGGCGAAGCGATCATGGCCACCTCATATGGAGCGGCAGCGACTGTCCTGAACAGCGACAGCAGATGGATCGCCTACATCGACGCGGCCAACCTGTACTACGGGATCTGCCAGAGTGCCGGCCCCGACTACTGGCGGGTGGACGTCGTCAGAATGTGCGACCAGGTACTGAAGACGTACAACGGCAAGCTGTTCAAGGTGAAGTACTTCACCACCGCGCTGAGCGGCAAGGCCGGGGTGGATCAGAAGCAGTTCGAACAGGACACCATCAGCGTCTACGGCAAGCAGTTCCAGCCGTTCATGGGGAAGACCAAGTACGACGACAAGACCGGCAGCTTCAAGGAGAAGCAGGTCGACGTGCGGCTCGCGGCTCACTTGGTCGGCGACCTGTGCACCAAGGCGTGCGAGGCGGCGCTGGTGGTGAGCTCTGACTCCGACCTGGCCGCGGCGATCGGTGAGGCCAGGTACTACGCGCCGGGCAGGACCATCGTGGCGGCTCATCCCGACGGCGTGCCTTCCGGCGCCTACACCGGTCTCGTCGACGAGGCCATCCCGATCGACGCCGGCATGTACAGGAACGCCGCACGCCTGGACGTGACCCTCTCGAAGCACCGCAAATAGAAGGCACGCCGTTCCGCCCGAGACGAGTAGGTCCGCAACCGGGTCAGTCGTCGTAGGGCGATCGTGGATGGGGTGATGGGCCGATCGGCGGATCGTCCGACCCGCCACCATTCGACCTCACCCGAAATCCCCACGCCAAGCGCCGCCGGACCCCCAGCGCTCGTGGCGGCACATTGATGGCAAACACTCAAAAGGCCGTCTCCCGAACTCCGGGAAACGGCCTTTGCATTGAGAAGAACTGTGGGGCTACCAGGACTTGAACCTGGGACCTCTTCCTTATCAGGGAAGCGCTCTAACCGTCTGAGCTATAGCCCCGCACACCGAACGGTATCGCATTCGCCTCTTGGAGGCGAACCAGTTGTTCGGACGAGAAAAGCTTACCGTGTCCGACGGGCTGCTCGTGCCGTACCAGCCACCCCGGTACGGCACGAGCTCCCGCCCGAACCTGCTATTCGGCCTCGCTGAACGTCACCTCAACGCCCCCGACCAGGTCGGAGGCGATGTTGTAGATGACCGCGCCCAGCGTGGACAGAGCGGTGATCAGCACCACGTTCACGGCGCCGATCAGCGCGGTGTACCCGAGGATGCGCACCGGCTCGAACCACGAGGCGATGTTGATCGGGATCGAGCTCTGTCCCTGCTCACCCTTGCCGAGCTGGTTGACCAGGTCGACGAGTGAGTCGAACACCCCCAGAGCCGACAGCACGCCGTAAAGGACGGCCACTGCCACGAAGAGCACCACGAAGCAGACCAGGGACACCACGAAGCTGAACTTCATGGCCGACCACGGCTCGACGCGGCGCAACACCAGGTGTGCCTTGCGGGGCAGCCTGGACCCCGAGTTGTTCGACGACTTCTTCTTGGGCATCTCGACGGGCGGAGGTGCCTCGCTGGTGAGCGACGGACGGAGGCGCACCGTCTCGTTGCCCTCCGCCTGCGGCTCGTCCTTGGAGCGGGGCTGAGCGGCGGCGCCCTTCGCGGGCGTCCTGTCCTGCTCGCCGTCGACCGCATTGAAGATTTCCGGCTCAGTGGACTTCTTCGGCTGCTGTCCGTTACCCGACGCCGCCTGGGCTCTGGCGGTGCCACCCTGGGCGCTCATGATTTACTCTCCTCCCCCGTCTTCCTCATTCTCCACCGGAGTCTCCATCGACTCCGCGTTCCGGGCGAGGGCAACCACGCTGTCGCCTTCGGCGAGGTTCATCAATCGCACTCCCATGGTCTGGCGGCCGGACTGCTTGATCTCGCCGGCACTCGTCCGGATCACCCCGCCGGCGGACGTGATCGCGAAGACCTCGTCCTCTGGGTTGACCATGACGGCTCCGACCAGCTTGCCACGGGAACTCACGATTTTCGCAGTCAGCACGCCCCTACCGCCACGTCCTTGAACTGGATACTGCTCCACTGGCGTCCGCTTTGCGTACCCAGCCTTCGTGGCGATAAGCACATCTTGACCGTCGGCGATCCGATTCATGGCGAGAAGTTCGTCTCCTTCGAGGAACCTCATGCCGATGACACCGCTGGTCGCGCGGCCCATGGGCCGCAGCGCCTCGTCGGAGGCGGTGAACCTGATCGACTGCGCGCCCTTGGAGACGAGCAGCAGATCGTCGGTCTCGGAGACCAGGCGGGCGCCGATGACCTCGTCGTCCTCGCGCAGGTTGATCGCGATCAGACCGCCCGACCTGGGGGAGTCGTACTCGGACAGGCGCGTCTTCTTGACCAGGCCGCTGCGCGTGGCGAGCACCAGGTAGGGGGCGACGTCGTAGTCGCGGAGGTCGAGAACTTCCATGACTGTTTCGTCGGGCTGCATGGCCAAAAGGTTCGCGAGATGCATGCCACGGGCGTCACGCCCGGCATCAGGCAGCTCGTACGCCTTGACCCGGTACACCCGGCCCTTGTTCGTGAAGAACAGCAGCCAGTGGTGCGTCGTGGTGACGAAGAAGTGGTCGACGATGTCGTCCTGGCGCAGCTGGGCGCCGCGGACGCCCTTGCCGCCCCGCTTCTGCGCCCGGTAGAGGTCGGTACGGGTGCGCTTGGCATAACCGCCGCGGGTGATCGTGACGACGATCTCCTCCTCGGCGATGAGGTCCTCGATCGACATGTCGCCGTCGTAGGCGATGATCTCGGTCTTGCGCTCGTCGCCGAAGCGGTTGACGACCTCGGCCAGCTCGTCGCCGATGATCTCGCGCTGGCGGGCCTCGCTGGCCAGGATCGAGTTGTACTCGGCGATCTGGGTCATCAGGGCGTCGTACTCGTCCTGGATGGCCTGCCGCTCCAGAGCGGCCAGCTTGCGCAGCTGCATGTCCAGGATGGCCTGCGCCTGGACCTCGTCGATCTCCAGGAGCCCCATGAGGCCCTGCTGGGCGTGCGAGGCCGACTCCGAGGCCCGGATGAGGGCGATGACGTCGTCGAGCCGCTCAAGGGCCCTCAGCAGCCCGCGCAGGATGTGCGCGCGCTCCTCGGCCTTGCGCAGCAGGTAACGCGTCCGGCGGACGATGACCTCGACCTGGTGGGCCACGTAGTGGCGGATGAACTGGTCGAGCCGCAGCGTGCGCGGCACGCCGTCGACCAGCGCCAGCATGTTGGCGCCGAAGGTGTCCTGGAGCTGGGTGTGCTTGTACAGGTTGTTGAGCACGACCTTGGCGACCGCGTCGCGCTTGAGCACGATCACCAGGCGCTGCCCGACCCGCGAGGAGCTCTCGTCGCGTACGTCGGCGATGCCCGTGAGCTTGCCCTCGCGCACCAGCTCGGCGATCTTCAGCGCCAGGTTGTCCGGGTTGACCTGGTACGGCAGCTCGGTGACGACGAGCGCCTGCCGGCCCTTGTCCTCCTCGACCTCGACGACCGCGCGCATGGTGATCGAGCCGCGCCCGGTGCGGTACGCGTCCTCGATGCCCCGGCGCCCGACGATCAGCGCCTTGGTCGGGAAGTCGGGCCCCTTGACCAGCCTGATCGAGGCTTCCAGCAGCTCCTCGTCGTCGGCCTCGGGGTTCTCCAGGTACCACCTGACGGCGGCCGAGACCTCGCGCAGGTTGTGCGGCGGGATGTTGGTGGCCATGCCGACCGCGATGCCGCCCGAGCCGTTGACCAGCAGCTGCGGGAACCGCGCCGGCAGGACGTCGGGCTCCTGCGACTTGCCGTCGTAGTTCGGGCGGAAGTCGACGGTGTCCTTGTCGATGTCGCGCAGCATCTCCATGGCGATGGGCGCGAGCTTGCACTCGGTGTACCGCATCGCGGCCGCCGGGTCGTTGCCCGGCGAGCCGAAGTTGCCCTGCCCGTCGACCAGGGGATAGCGCAGCGACCACGGCTGGGCCAGGCGGACCAGCGCGTCGTAGATCGAGGTGTCGCCGTGGGGGTGGTAGGTGCCCATCACGTCGCCGACGACGCGGGCGCACTTGAAGTAGCCGCGGTCGGGACGGTAGCCACCGTCGTACATCGCGTAGAGCACCCGTCGGTGCAC
This sequence comes from Nonomuraea sp. NPDC001636, assembly GCF_040298265.1. Classification (NCBI taxonomy): domain Bacteria; kingdom Bacillati; phylum Actinomycetota; class Actinomycetes; order Streptosporangiales; family Streptosporangiaceae; genus Nonomuraea; species Nonomuraea sp. NPDC001636. The sequence continues at coordinate 129,962 of NZ_JBEOZT010000027.1, read as the reverse complement.
CGGCTTGAGACCGTCGCGCACGTCAGGCAGCGCCCTGGACACGATGACGGACATCGCGTAGTCCATGTAGCTGCGCTGCATCTCCGACTGGATGTCCACCGGCTCGATGCGCTCAGCCGGGGGAGTGGTGTTCACGTCCGTCACAGGTTCAGGTCCTTCTTAAACGTCGAGGAAGCGAACGTCGCGCGCGTTGCGGATGATGAAGTCGCGCCGCGCCTCGACGTCCTCGCCCATGAGCACGCTGAACAGGTCGTCGGCCTGGGCCGCGTCGTCGAGCGTGACCAGGCGCAGCAGTCGCGTCGCCGGGTTCATGGTGGTCTCCCAGAGCTGGCCGGCGTTCATCTCGCCGAGGCCCTTGAAGCGCTGGACGTTGTCCCGCGGGCGCGGGTCTGCCTTGCCCTGCGCGATGCCGTCGTTGATGACCGCGTCGCGCTCGGCGTCGGAGTAGGCGTAGGAGGCGTCCTCGCCCTTCCGGTCCCACTTGATCTTGTAGAGCGGCGGGCACGACAGGTAGACGTGCCCGGCCTCGATCAGCGGCCGCATGAACCTGAACAGCAGCGTCAGCAGCAGGGTGTTGATGTGCTGGCCGTCGACGTCGGCGTCGGCCATCAGGATCACCTTGTGGTAACGCAGCTTGGCGATGTCGAACTCGTCGTGCACGCCGGTGCCCAGGGCGGTGATGAGCGCCTGGACCTCGTTGTTCTTCAGGACCTTGTCGATCCGCGCCTTCTCGACGTTGAGGATCTTGCCGCGGATGGGCAGGATCGCCTGGAAGCGCGAGTCGCGGCCGCCCTTGGCCGAGCCGCCGGCCGAGTCGCCCTCGACGATGAACAGCTCGCACTTCTCCGGGTCGTTCCACTGGCAGTCGGCCAGCTTGCCGGGAAGGCCGCTGCCGGACTCCAGGAGCGACTTGCGCCGGGTCAGGTCGCGGGCCTGGCGGGCCGCTATGCGGGCGCGGCTGGCCTGCAGCGACTTGTTGATGATGTCCTTGGCCTCGCCGGGGTTGCGCTCGAACCAGTCGCGCAGGTGGTCGTTGCAGGCCTTCTGCACGAACGACTTGGCCTCGGTGTTGCCCAGCTTGGTCTTGGTCTGGCCCTCGAACTGCGGGTCGGACAGCTTGACCGAGATGATCGCGGTCAGGCCCTCGCGGACGTCCTCGCCGGAGAGGTTGTCGTCCTTGCCCTCCTTGAGGAACTTCTGCTCGCGCGCGTAGCGGTTGACGATGGTCGTCAGCGCCGCGCGGAAGCCCTCCTCGTGGGTGCCGCCCTCAGCCGTGTTGATCATGTTGGCGAACGTGTAGACCGACTCCGAGTAGGAGTTGTTCCACTGCATGGCGATGTCGACCGCGATGCCGTCGCCCTCCTCCTCGAAGGAGACGATCGACGCGTGCGCCGGCTCCTTCTTGGCGTTGAGGTGCTTGACGAAGTCGGCCAGGCCGCCCTCGTAGTGGTATTCGACCGTGTGGGGCTCGCCGTTGACGTGGTCGGGCCGCTCGTCGGTGAACGTGATCGTCAGGCCCTTGTTGAGGAAGGCCGTCTCCTGGAACCGGCGCGAGAGCGTCTCGTAGTTCCAGGTGGTGGTCTCGAAGACGTCGGGATCGGGCCAGAACGTGATCGTCGTGCCGGTCTCGTCGGTCTCCTCGCCCTGGGCCAGCGGCGCGGTGGGCTTGGAGTGCTCGTAGCGCTGCCGCCAGTAGCGGCCGTTCTGCTTGACCTCGACGTCCATGGCGGTGGACAGCGCGTTGACGACGGCCGAGCCGACGCCGTGCAGGCCGCCGGAGACCGCGTAGGACTGGCTGTCGAACTTGCCGCCCGCGTGGAGCGTGGTCAGCACGACCTCGACGGCCGAGCGCTTCTCCACGGGGTGGATGCCCGTGGGGATGCCGCGGCCGTTGTCGACGACGCGCACGCCGCCGTCGGCCAGCAGCGTGATGTCGATCCTGGTGGCGAAACCGGCCAGCGCCTCGTCCACCGAGTTGTCCACGATCTCGTAGACGAGGTGGTGCAGGCCGCGCTCACCGGTGGAGCCGATATACATACCCGGGCGTTTGCGAACCGCCTCAAGTCCTTCGAGTACGGTGATTGAGCTAGCGTCGTAGGACAACTGCGAAATCCTCCTGCCGCGGACACGCGGCGGGGGAGGCCGTCAACTTCATGCTGCCCCTACCGTGCCCGTCACCGTCGTGAGTGCCCCGATGCGCGGTCACCCGGGGGAGTCGGCTTGCTGCCGGGGTGACACGCAAGCGGACGTGTCCGGAATCCTTTTTCATTCTACCGCTTCCCGGAGCCCGTGGTGGCAATACACGCGCCTGTGATGCGCCCTAGCTCGATTTGCCCCCCACTCAAGCATCCCCCCTTCGGAAAGGGGGCTTATCGCGTCTGCGGCTGTCTGATCGCCCCCGGCGCCTAACCATAGGTGTCGCCGGGCCCCCTGCTTCCGGTCACCCGCAAACCCCCCGTGGGCCGGGGCGCGTTCTGCGGCCCCCTGACCTTGACCTTTGTCACGGAACCGTCACCCAGCTCCTCGTTGAGCCTGCGGATGAGGGTGCGCGCGAGCAGCCTGACCTGCGTCGCCCAGGCTGTGGAATCGGCCGCGATGAGCACCTCGCCCTCGTCGAAGGACTCCGGCCGGGTGTGGGCGGCCAGGTCGGGGCCGACGATCTCCTTCCACCGGCCGAACACCGCGCCGACGGCCGCCGAGCGCTCCCAGCCGCGGTCGGCCAGCAGGTCGGCGATGGCCCGGCCGAAGAGCTGGGGATCGCCGGCCTCCCTGCGCGGGCCGGCCTTGCGCCTGGGCTCGCGGCGCGGGAGCTGGCCACGCTTGGCCGCGTCGGCCTTCGCCTGCGCGAGCTTCTCCCTCGCCATGGCGGCCCCCCTGGCCGCCGCGTTGTGCTGCTCATCGGACACGGGTCACGCTCCCCTCAGCGACGTCGAAACGGGCCCCCGCCAGCTCCTTCGGCACGTCGTCGGGCACGGCGGCGGTGATCAGCACCTGTTCGGCCGGCGCGACGATCTCGGCCAGCCTGCGCCGGCGCTGGCTGTCGAGCTCGGCGAACACGTCGTCGAGGATCAGCACCGGGTCGCCGCCGTCGGCCCGCAGCAGGTCGTAGGCGGCCAGCCGCAGCGCCAGCGCGAACGACCACGACTCGCCGTGACTGGCGTAGCCGCGGGCGGGCAGGTCGCCGAGGCCCAGGATCAGGTCGTCGCGGTGTGGGCCGACCAGGGTGACGCCCCGTTCCAGCTCGGCCTGGCGGACCTCCGACAGCCGGTCGCGGAGCTGCTGTTCAAGGGTTTTCCCCAAGTCTGTGGATAACGTCTGCGCATCGGGAGATCCCCGCTCACCGGCGACTTCGTCCTCCGCGCCGTCCCCACCTGTGGACAACGTGCTGCGGTAGGCCAGCGTCGCGGGGGCGCTCGTGGGGGCCAGCGCGGCGTAGGCCCCGGCCACCAGCGGGCGCAGCGCGTCGATGAGCTCCAGCCGGGCCCGCAACAGCTCCGCGCCGTGCCTGGCGAGGTGGGCGTCCCACACCTCCAGCGTGCTCAGGACGTCGCCGGCGCCCGCGGCGGAGAACGCGGTGTCGCTCTCGGCCCGCCGGGCGCTCCTGCTGCCTCTGCGGGCCTGCGCGGCCGTGCGCAGCAGGGCGCCGCGCTGCTTCAGCACCCGGTCGTAGTCGGCCCGGACCCCGGCGAACCTCGGGGCCCTGGCCACCAGCAGGTCGTCGAGGAACCGGCGGCGCTCCGACGGGTCGCCCTTGGACAGCGCCAGGTCCTCCGGCGCGAACAGCACCGTGCGCAGGAGCCCGATGACGTCGCGCGGCCTGGACACGGGGGAGCGGTTGAGCCGCGCCCGGTTGGCCTTGCCCGGGTTGATCTCCAGCTCCACCAGCGCCCGCCGGTCGTCCCTGTGGACGGCGCAGCGCACGATGGCCCGCGCGGCCCCCTGCCGCACCAGCGGCGCGTCGTTGGCCACGCGGTGGCTGGAGTGCGTCGCGACATAGCCGAGGGCCTCGACCAGGTTGGTCTTGCCCTGGCCGTTGGGCCCGACGAGAGCCGTGACGCCCGGTTCCAGACCGAGCTCCACGGACGCGTAGGACCTGAAGTCGGTCAGCGAGAGGTGGGCGACATGCACCCCACGAAGGTTAGTCCGCCGCGGGGGCCGCCCGTGTCACCGGCGTGCCGTCCTGTGGAAAACCTCGGGCTTCCCCGGACGGCCTGTGGACCACCCGGCAGGACCAGCCGGCCGGGTTACTCGGCTTCGCGCGGCGGGGCCACGTCGGCGCCGGGCGAGTCGGCGCCCTTGCCGGTGCTGCCCTCGGTCGAGGTGATCGCGTGGCCGCCGAACTGGTTGCGCAGCGCGGCGACGACCTTCATCGCGGGGGAGTCGTCCTGACGCGAGGCGAACCGCGCGTAGAGGGCGGCGGTGATCACCGGCAGCGGCACGGCGTGGTCGACGGCCGCCTGGACCGTCCAGCGGCCCTCGCCGGAGTCCTGGGCGTAGCCGCGGAGCTGGTCGAGGTGCTCGTCGTCGTCGAGCGCCCGCACCATCAGGTCGAGCAGCCAGGAGCGGATGACGGTGCCGGTGCGCCAGCTGCTGAAGGAGCCCCTGACGTCCTTGACGACGTCGGACGCCTCCAGAAGCTCCCAGCCCTCCGCGAACGCCTGCATCATGCCGTACTCGATGCCGTTGTGGACCATCTTCGCGAAGTGGCCGGCACCGACGTCACCGGCGTGGACGAAGCCGTCCTCGCCCTCGGGCTTGAGCGTCTCGAAGATCGGCATGAGCCGGTCGACGTCGGCCTGCTCGCCGCCGCACATGAGGGCGTAGCCGTTCTGGAGCCCCCACACGCCGCCGCTCACGCCGCAGTCGACGAAGCCGATGCCCTTCTCGCGCAGCTCGGCGGCGTGCTTCTGGTCGTCCACATAGTGTGAATTGCCGCCGTCGACGACGATGTCGCCCTCGTCGAGCAGCTCGCCGAGCTCGTCGATCGTCTGCTGGGTGGGCTTGCCCGCGGGAACCATGACCCAGACCGCGCGCGGCGCGGACAGCCGCTCGACCAGCTCCTTCAGGCTGGCCACGTCGCTGATGCCGGGGTCGCGGTCGTAACCGACCACCTCCTGGCCGCCGCGGCGAAGCCGCTCGGCCATGTTGCCGCCCATCTTGCCCAGTCCCACCATGCCGATCTGCATGACGCTCCTCTACCCCCTTGTCAGGCTTCCATCATCCCCGATGACGGGATCAGCCCGACAGGCGGATGGGCATGATCAGGTAACGGTAGTCCGTACCTGCGCCTTCGTCCACAGGCTTGCCCCCTGTGAGGATGGCGGGTTTGGTCGAGGTCGTCATCTGCAGGCGCGCCACGTCGGAGTCGATCGCGCCGAGCCCCTCCAGCAGGAACTGGTGGTTGAAGGCGATGTTCATCTCCTCGCCCTCGTAATCCACAGGCAGTGCCTCGACGGCCTGCGCCTCGTCGCCGCTGCCGGCCTCCAGCACGACCTCGCCGCTCCTGAACGCCAGGCGCACGGGGGTGTTGCGCTCGGCGACCAGGGCCACGCGCTTGACCGCCTCGACGAACGGGCCTGTGGACAGGTCGGCGCGCGCGGAGAACTCCGTGGGCAGCAGCGAGCGGTACTTGGGGAACTCGGGGTCGAGCAGCCGCGTCGTGGTGCGCCGGCCCGCGCTGGAGAAGCCGATCATGCCCTCGCCGGTGCCTCCGGCCGAGCTGAGCGCGATCTCCACCTCGGCGCCGGTGGTGCCGAGGGCCTTGGCGGTGTCGGCGAGTGTCTTGCCGGGGATCATCGCGATCGCGGCGAAGTCCGGCTGGTCCGGCTGCCACTTGAGCTCGCGCACGGCGAGCCGGTAGCGGTCGGTGGCGGCGAGGGTGACGGTGTCGCCCTCGATCTCCATGCGCACGCCCGTGAGCATCGGCAGCGTGTCGTCCCGGCCCGCCGCGACGGCGACCTGGCCGACGGCGGAGGCGAACACGTCGCTGCCCACCCGCCCGGCGGCCGGCGGCATGGCCGGGAGCGACGGGTAGTCCTCCACAGGCATGGTCAGCAGGGTGAACCGCGCGCTGCCGCACGTGACGACGGCCTTGGCGCCTTCCACCACGAAGTCCACAGGCTGTGCGGGAAGCGCGCGCGTGATCTCGGCGAGCAGCTTGCCCGAGACCAGGACGACGCCCGCCTCACCGGTGTGGAGTTCGAGCGTGACCTCGGCGGAGACCTCGTAGTCGAACCCCGACAGCTTGAGCTGCTGGCCCTCCGTCACCTCCAGGCGCATGCCGGCGAGCACGGGCACCGACGGGCGCGCCGGGAGACTGCGTGCCGTCCATGCCACCGCCTCAGCGAGGACGTCTCGCTCGATTCGGAACATCACGGTGATCAGCCTCCTGGGTTCGTCGTTGATTCAAGTGTTCACTCTCCCGCACCGCGGTTCGGGGAGAACCCCTCTATGGGTCTTTGATTTTCTTAGTAAGAGAGATAAGAGGTCATCACACTAGGGGCTGTGGGAACTGTGGACAACTGATGTCCTCGCAGCTCAGTGCCCCTGTTTTCATCCACCGAGGGTGTGGGTGACGCCTGGGGGAAACTTCGCCGCCTGGGGATGGAGATTCGTCGCCCACAGGCCGTCCCCAGATCATGGTGTGTTCATCCACCGGTTATCCACGAGGTTTCCACAGGTTGTCCACGGGGTAAGAGGGGGCCTTCTGGAGTCCCAGATCGACTGTTCACAGGCCGTCCACACGTTATCCACGAGTCATCCCCAGGTTCTCCTCAGGATGTCCCCAGATTCGTCCCCAGCCCTTGTGGGTGGATTTTTCCCGGCATTGACGGTCGTACCGACGCGCCGATTTTGCGTTTCCGCTGGTCCACAGTGTTTTCCACAGGCTGTGTACGACCATCAAGATCCACGCTTGCTCTGTTTGATACGCATTGTCAGCTCGTTGACCTGGTTGTACATCGACCTGCGCTCGGCGATGAGCGACCGGATCTTGCGCTCGGCGTGCATCACGGTGGTGTGGTCGCGGCCGCCGAACTGCTGGCCGATCTTCGGCAGCGACAGCTCGGTCAGCTCGCGCGCCAGGTACATGGCGATCTGCCGGGCGTTGACGAGCGCGCGGCTGCGCGAGGTGCCGCACAGGTCTTCGATGCTGATGCCGAAGTAGTTGGCGGTCTCGGTCATGATGGCCGCGATCGTGATCTCGGTGTCGGACTCCGAGGTGATCAGGTCCTTCAGCACGACCTCGGCGAGCTGCAGGTCAACACCCTGCCTGTTGAGGCTGGCGAACGCGGTCACCCTGATCAGGGCGCCCTCCAGCTCGCGGATGTTGGTGGAGATCCGGCTCGCGATGTACTCCAGCACCTCGGGCGGCGCGGCCAGGCCCTCCTGGATGGCCTTCTTCCGCAGGATCGCGATGCGGGTCTCCAGCTCGGGCGGCTGGACGTCGGTGATCAGGCCCCACTCGAACCGGTTGCGCAGCCGGTCCTCCAGCGTGATGAGCTGCTTGGGCGCGCGGTCGCTGGAGATGACGATCTGCTTGTTGGCGTTGTGCAGGGTGTTGAAGGTGTGGAAGAACTCCTCCTGCGTCTGCTCCTTGCCCTCCAGGAACTGGATGTCGTCCACAAGCAGGATGTCGATCGCGCGGTAGCGGCCGCGGAAGCCGTCGGCCTTGTGGTCGCGGATGCTGTTGATGAAGTCGTTGGTGAACTCCTCCGAGCTCACGTATCTCACCCGGGCGCCGTCGTACAGGCTCTGCGCGTAATGCCCGATCGCGTGCAGCAGGTGGGTCTTCCCCAGGCCGGAGTCGCCGTAAATGAAGAGCGGGTTGTACGCCTTCGCGGGGGATTCGGCCACCGCCACGGCCGCGGCGTGCGCGAACCGGTTGCTGGCGCCGATGACGAATGTCTCAAATGTGTACTTCTGGTTGAGTCTGGCCGGCTCGCTGGGCTTGTTGCTCTTCGCTTCCCAGCGATTCGGCGCCGGCTCCGGCGCTTTCTCCACAGGCGGTGTGTACGGCTGCGCCTGTTCAAAAGAGAACGAAGGCTGTGGATATTCGGTGGACGCCGGCGGCTGCTCGGGCTGTGGAGAATAGAACTGCGGGGGCTCGGAGGCCTGGTAGTGCTGGGGTTGCACCGGCTGTGCGTAACGCGGCTGGCTATCCACACTCTGGGGATAAGGCACATTCACAGGCTGTTGATGGGCGTCTGGCAAAGGCTGCTCGGGAGCCGTGGTGTCGATCATCACGGCTAGCCGCATCGTCATCCCCAGTTCCTGGGACAGCGCGTGGGCCACCAGCGGGCGCAACTTGCCCTCGATGAGGTCCTTGAGGAAGTCGTTGGGGACGCCGAGCACGATCGTGTCGTCCGCGAGAGCGATCGGACGGACCATCGACAGCCAGGTGCGCTGCTGGATGGGCACGTTCTCGTTGAGGAAGTTGCCCAGGGCCCTCGCCCATACCGTGCCGAGGTCGACACCACTCATGGTGCGGCTCCCCTCCTTCCTCTCGCGGCCCCCCGCGATCGTTTATCCACATGACCGTGGTCGCCCCGAGCGGTCGGCGACCCCTTCGTCCACAGCGTGGCGGCAGGGCTTCGTACCCAGGTCCTCCACAGGAGATCCACAGGCTGTGCACGGTGTTTCCGGTGGTCCAGAAGGGCCGACAGTATCCATGTGCACAGCTGTGTTCAAGACGTTGTCCACAGCGTAGTGGCACCTGGATGCACAAACTGTGGACGTGGGCCCGGCGGTGGAAAAGTCGCCTGTGGATCAGTGGATAACCCGTTCGGTTTGACCTGGGACGCCGTTGGCCCGTAACGTACGACGGTCGGCTTGCCACGCGACGGCTATTTCGCGTGCCCTCGCTCCCACGGCAGGCCAGCCATGTGTGTATAAGCGCCCCTGGGCGCACCTTCAAGCCTGGAGCCCACCCGTGAGCAAGCGTACTTTCCAGCCGAACAACCGTCGCCGCGCGAAGACCCACGGCTTCCGGCTGCGGATGCGCACCCGGGCCGGTCGCGCCATCCTCGCCGCCCGTCGCCGCAAGGGTCGCGAGAAGCTGTCGGCCTGATCGACCCGCGCCCGAAGTCCGGCCCGTCGGTGTACCTCGCCGACGGGCGTTAGGCGTATACGGTGCTGTCCCGTCAATCCCGCATGCGACGCGGGGACGAGTTCGAAGCGGCGGTCCGACGCGGCAAACGCGCCGGACGCCCTACTTTGGTGGTGCATCTCAACCTTTCTGGGGAAGAGACACCTCTGGTTGGTTTCGTGGTGAGCAAGGCCGTTGGTGGCGCGGTGACCCGGAACAAGGTCAAACGACGGCTCCGACACCTGATGCGCGACCGTCTCGACCGGCTGCCGCGAGGTAGCCTGCTGGTGGTACGCGCCAATCCACCGGCCGCGTCCGCGTGCGTCGAGCAACTGGCCGCCGATCTCGACGCCGCGCTGGATCGTTTGCTCAGGCGGCGCGAGTCCTCGACGGGTGGACACAGATGACGGAGCAGCCGCAAGGGATGCCGGGCCTCGCCGCCCGGGCGCTGATCATCCCCATTCGGTTCTACCGGGCCTTCATCAGCCCGATGCTCGGTCCACGCTGCCGGTTCTACCCGTCGTGCAGCGCGTATGGGCTCGAGGCGATTGCCGTACATGGGGCATTGCGCGGCACATGGCTGACTGTCCGGCGCATCGGGCGGTGCCACCCATTCCATCCCGGAGGTATAGACCCGGTGCCCCCACGCCCGGTCCGGTCCCACGAAACGCAAGGGAGCTAGCTCGGTGGAGCTGTCCTGGCTCAATTGGCTGTACACGGCCGTCGCCCAAGTCATCACCTGGATCCACCAGGTCTACAGCACTTTCCTCGACCCCAACAGCGGGTTGACCTGGGCGCTGACCATCGTCACGCTGACCGTCTGCATGCGGATCCTCATCTTCCCGCTGTTCCTCAAGCAGATGCGGTCGTCGCGGAAGATGCAGGAGCTGGCACCGAAGGTCCAGGAGCTCCGCAAGCGCTACAAGAACGACAAGCAGCGCATGAACCAGGAGGTCATGGCGCTGTACCAGGGCGCGGGCGCCAACCCCCTCGGTGGCTGCCTCCCCGTCGTGGCGCAGTTCCCGATCTTCATCTCGATGTTCACCGTGCTGCGGGCCATCGCCGCCGACCAGGCCAAGTTCGGCATGTCGCAGGAGCTGGTCGACAGCGCCAAGCACGCGCTGATCATCAACGCTCCCCTGCCCGCCACGTTCTTCGAGGCCCCTGACATCGCCCAGAAGGTCGTCATCGGCTTCTTCGTGGCGATCAGCTCGCTGACCACGTTCCTCACCGTCCGGCAGAGCGTGACCCGCTCGATGGCGCAGATGCCGGACAACCCCATGGCGCAGCAGCAGAAGATCCTGATGTACATCTCGCCGCTGTTCGCCTTCTTCAGCCTCAACTTCCCGCTGGGCCTGATCCTCTACTGGGTCACCACCAACCTGTGGACGCTGGGCCAGCAGCACTGGTTCTACAGCCGGCACCCGATGCCGCAGTTCGACGCCAAGGGCAACGCCATCCCCGTGACGCCCAAGCCCGGCCTGGTGGCAAAGATGCGCAAGACCACTCCGGAAGAGGAGGCACCTCCCGCCCCGCCGGAGCCTAAGATCATTAGGCAGCAGCCCAGCCGCCAGTCCCGCAGCAAGCGCACCGGCAGCAAGAAGTCTTGAACACGAAGGAGAGGCCGGCCATGACCGAGGCCGAGCAGGAGAAGGCTCCTGATCTCAACGCGCTTGAGCAGGAAGGCGAGATCGCTGCCGACTACGTCGAGGGCCTTCTCGACATCGCCGACATCGACGGCGACATCGACATGGACGTCGAGGGCGACCGCGCCATGGTCTCCGTCGTCGGGCTCAAGGGCAACGAGCTGGTCGGGCCCGCCGGCGAGGTCCTGGAGGCGCTGCAGGAGCTGACCCGGCTGGCCGTCCACCGGCAGACCGGGGAGCGCTCGCGGCTCATGCTCGACGTCGCCGGCTACCGCGAGCGGCGCCGGGCCGAGCTGAGCAAGCTCGGCACCGAGGTCGCCAACCAGGTCAAGGACAAGGGCGAGCCGAAGGCGCTGCACCCGATGACGCCGTTCGAACGGAAGATCGTCCACGACGCGGTGGCGGCCGCCGGGCTGCGCAGCGAGTCCGAGGGTGAGGAGCCGCAGCGGTACGTGGTGGTCCTTCCCGCCTGAAACGTGCATGGTGAGCCGGTTCGGCCGTCTGTCGGCGCTTGGGTGCGCTGATGGGCGGCCGTTTCCGTGTCTATAGCTGTACGTACGGGATGCGGGGCCTATGTGGGCCGCTGGCGGGTTTGCGGGCTGGCATCCGTGCTGGTGCGGATCGATCCCTGTTTCTTGGTGTTAGGGCGTTTCTCGGCTTCTTCGTGCGCTGGCGATCTGGTTCGGCGCTGTTAGCGGGGGAGCGCGGGGTTTGTGCGTTGGTCTTGGTGTTCATCCCGAAAATTGCCTATGAGTGGTTCTTTCGGGTGATATGCGCTCTATGTCGTTTGCGGGGGATTTGATATCGAGGGTGGATCGGGAGGGGTACGCGGCGGCGTGCTCGACCGTCACCCACATGCCAGCCCGCTAGTCTTCCAGTGTGATCTCACATCTAGCCTTGGGTGGACACCACCCCTAGAACGTCGAGACACCCACCGTCGAACGCCCACCGGCATCACCGCCGAGCAGGCAACCTGAATACGAACACCACCTGAGACTGAGAAAGGGCCAGCATCCAGTGAGCGAAGAGCTTCCGGCGCCGCCGGACATAGCGCGGGACGTCTTCGCCGGGGAGGCATGGGACCGTGCGAACGCGTTCGCCGCGCTGCTGGCGGGTCCGGGCGTCGTCCGGGGGTTGCTGGGGCCGCGGGAGGTGCCGCGTATCTGGGATCGTCACCTGCTCAACTGCGCCGTGGTCGCCGAGGCCGTGCCGCCGGAGGTGCGGCTGGTGGACATCGGCTCGGGGGCGGGGCTGCCGGGGCTGGTGCTGGCCATCGTCCGCCAGGACATCGAGGTCACGCTGCTGGAGCCGTTGCTCCGCCGTACGGTGTTCCTGGAGGAGTGCGTCGAGGCGCTCAAGCTGGACAACGTCGAGGTGCTGCGTGGGCGGGCCGAGGACCTGGCGGGGGAGCGGGAGTTCGACGTCGCCAGTGCTCGGGCGGTCGCGCCGCTCGATCGGCTGCTGAAATGGGCCATGCCTCTTCTGCGTGAGGGCGGCGAGCTGATAGCCATGAAGGGGGAGCGAGCCGCCGGCGAGCTCGCCGAGGCCGAGTCCCAATTGCGGGCCTGCGGGGCCCGAACGGCCGAGCTTGTGACCGTCGGGCACGGTAAGGTCGAGCCGCCTGCAACATTGGTTCGGGTGGTAGCGGGTCGCGCGCCGGAGCGAGCCAGGCGGCGACGAAGGAGGTGACGGTTGTGCCAGTCGCGTCTTGCGGTCTTGGCTGGCCGGACAGCCGTCTGTCCGAGAGCCCGTCCGGGGTTGGATGGCCCGAAATGGGCGTGTCGCAACAGCAAATTCCCGGCACCGGCACACCACTGGTTGAAAGGATGGCCAACGTGACCCAGACCCCCCTGAACCCCGGTGATTCGCCGTTGGTACGAGAGGCGCTCAGTTCAGTGGTTTCACGTGAAACACCTGCCACCAGCCAACCGGCCGCCCCTCAGCCAGCCGCCGAGCAGCCGGCCGCCACCCAGCGGGGCGGCACCAGCGGCGACGGCGACAACTCCTGGCCTCGGCCGGCGAAGTGCAGAGTGATCGCGGTGGCCAACCAGAAGGGCGGCGTCGGCAAGACCACCACCTCGGTGAACATTGCCGCGGCCCTGTCGATGCACGGCCAGCGCGTCCTCGTGGTGGACCTCGACCCGCAGGGCAACGCCTCGACGGCCCTGGCCACCGAGCATCGCGGTGACGTACCGGATGTGTACCAGGTGCTCGTCGACGATCTGCCCATGGTGGAGATCGTCAAGCAGGTCCCCGAGATGCCGAACCTCTACTGCGCGCCTGCCACGATCGACCTGGCCGGCGCGGAGATCGAGCTCGTCTCGCTGGTGGCACGGGAGGCCCGGCTGCGGCGGGCGCTGGCGGCGTACGAGGCGGAGTTCGACTACATCATCATCGACTGCCCGCCGTCCCTCGGCCTGCTGACGGTCAACGCCCTGGTCGCGGCGGAGGAGGTCATGATCCCGATCCAGTGCGAGTACTACGCGCTGGAGGGCCTGGGGCAGCTCCTCAGGAACGTCGATCTCATCAAGGCGCACCTCAACCCGGCTCTGCGGCTCTCCACGATCGTCCTGACGATGTACGACGGGCGTACCCGCCTGGCCTCGCAGGTCGCCGACGAGGTGCGGTCGCACTTCGGGGAGACGGTGCTGAAGACCGTCATCCCGCGCAGCGTCCGGCTGTCGGAGGCGCCCAGCTATGGGCAGTCGGTCATGACGTACGATCCGGGGTCGAGCGGGGCGATGGCGTACATGGACGCGGCCCGGGAGATCGCCCACCGCGCCACCGTGGCCTGACCTCTGGCCGCTTGCGGGTCTTGTTGGGTACGGCTTGAGGGCGTGGGTTGCCATGCCCGTGCTCCAGTGTTCCTACGCCGGGTTGGTGCGGTGGACTCCGGTGGTGGGTGGTCTCGTTCGGCGCGAGTCGTGAGTTGGGCAGATTTGTAACCGTGTCGGCGTAAATCCCACGGGACTGTGTGTGGCGTGGGGGCACCCCGCTGGGCCCGCAACGGTAACCTCTCCTGGAGTGACCGGAATCGACCGGCTGGATGAGGAGACGCAGTGAGTCAGCAGCGGCGGGGATTGGGCAAGGGACTCGGGGCGCTCATCCCGACCGGACCCATCGTTGACGGCCCGGGTACGGCGCCCGCTCCCTCGAACGGATCCACGGTCGAGGCAGGCCCGAAGCCGATCGCTGGAGCGTACTTCAGAGAGGTCGCGCTGAGCGCGATCGTGCCCAACCCTCGTCAGCCGCGTGAGGTGTTCGACGACGAGCGCCTCCAGGAGCTCGCCGACTCCATCCGCGAGGTCGGCCTTCTGCAGCCGATCGTGGTGCGCTCCGTGGGCGGCGGCCAGTACGAGCTGATCATGGGGGAACGGCGCTGGCGGGCGTGCCAGCAGGTCGGTCTTGACCCGGTCCCGGCGATCGTCCGGAACACCCAGGACACCGACCTCCTCCGGGACGCGCTCATCGAGAACCTCCAGCGCGAGCAGCTGAACGCTCTGGAAGAGGCGGCCGCCTACCAGCAGTTGCTGGACGACTTCCAGGCGACCCACGAGCAGCTGGCCAGCAAGGTGGGGCGTTCTCGGTCTCACATCACCAACACGCTCCGGCTGCTCAACCTCCCGCCGGAGGTTCAGTCCCGCGTGGCCGCCGGCATCATCAGCGCGGGGCATGCCCGCGCTCTGCTCGGCCTGAGCAGTGCGGATGAGCAGGTTGAGTTGGCCAAGCGCATCGTGGCGGAGCTGCTGTCCGTGAGGGCGGTGGAGGAGATCGTCGCCATGGGCAGCGCGAAGGCCGCTCAGAAGGCGCCGCGTGAGCGGCAGGCGCCCAAGCCTACGGCTCCTGGGCTGACCCATCTGGCAGACCGGCTCTCCGACCACTTCGAGACGAAGGTCAAGGTCGACTTGGGGCGGCGTAAGGGGCGGATCGTGGTGGAGTTCGCGACGATCGACGACCTTGAGCGCATCATCGGGACGATGGCGCCCGAGGCGGCACGGGCGATGCGGGAGCGCGAGGATTGACCTTGCCTGTTTCACGTGAAACCACGCGCTCTTTCACGTGAAACCACTTCCTCCGGTCTTCTCGTCTCTTCTGCTTCTTTCTTCTCTCCGGTTCTCTTCTCCCTTCTGATCGCCTGAGTCCGGTCTTGTTTCGCCTTGGGGACGTGGTCGTAGGGCTGCGGCGTGGGTGCGGCAGACGTGGCGGGGGCCGGCCGGGTTGCCGCCTTGGGGCCGTTCCGGCTCGCTTCCGTTTGCCCGGGTCTCCGGATTGCTCAGCTCTTCGACTCGCCAGGCTTCCTGACTCCCCGGCTCGCTTGGCTCTCCACTTTGCTCGGCTCACCGGCACGCCCGGCTTTTCCGGTTCTTCCCTGGTTCGCTCAGGGTTGCGGTGATTGCTCGACGACTCCGGTCGCCTCGGAGCGGCGTGGCTGTGGTCGCGCCTAGGGGTGGTTGTTCAGCCTCGGCCGCTTCTCGGGCCGAACTGCGGGCAGCTGGGCTCTCCACCCACGCCCCACGCATCCGCTTCTGGATTGGTGAGTGGACGTGTTTCACGTGAAACGCCTGCCGACTCCGATCGGAGGGAGCGTGGCGGGTGGCGGTGTTTCACGTGAAACGGTGCCGGAGGCGGCTACGGGGTGGCTGCCTTGTGGAGGGCGGCCAGGAAGTCGTCCACGTGTTCTTCGGTGGTGTCGAAGGCGGTCATCCAGCGGACCGTGCCTGCGGTCTCGTCCCAGTAGTGGAAGAGGTAGTTCTGCAGGAGGGATTCGGAGATGGCGTGGGGGAGGGTGGCGAAGACGGCGTTGGACTCCACGGGGTAGGCGAGGGTGACGTCGGGGACGTCCGTGAGACCGTTCGCCAGGCGGAGTGCCATCTGGTTGGCGTGGGAGGCGTTGCGGTGCCACAGGTCGTCGGTCAGGAGAGCAGAGAGCTGGGCTGAGACGAAGCGCATCTTGGAGGCCAGCTGCAGCGACTGGCGGCGGAGGTAGGGGACCGCGTCCGTCAGGGACGGGTCCAAGACGACCACCGCTTCGGCGGCCATGGCGCCGTTCTTGGTGCCGCCGAAGCTGAAGACGTCCACGCCGACGTCCGTGGTGATGGCTTTCAGGGAGCAGTCCAGATGGGCGGCGGCGTTGGCGAGGCGGGCGCCGTCCACGTGGAGGCGTAGGCCGGAGGCGTGGGCCGTTTCGGCCAGGGCGGCGATCTCGGTGGGGGAGTAGCAAGTGCCCAACTCGGTCACCTGGGAGATGGAGACGACTGTCGGCTGAGGCTCGTGGTGCTGGCCGATGAGGTGGAGGTGGGCCTTGATGTCATCCGGGTGGAGCTTGCCCTGAGGGGTGGGGATGGTTCGGAGCTTCACGCCCAGGAGGCGTTCTGTGGCGCCCGTTTCGTGGGTGGCGATGTGGGCGGTGTCGGGGCAGAGGATGGCGTCGTAGCGGCCGAGCATGAGGGCGAGGCCGACCATGTTGGCGCCGGCCCCGTTGAGTACGGCGAAGCCTTCCGCTGCGGGACCGAACGTTTCCTTGATTTTGTGCTCGAAGGTCGATGTCCAGGTGTCGTCGCCGTAGGCGGGGGCGTCTCCCTGGTTGGCGGCGGTCATGGCGTTGAGGATGTCTGGGTGCACGCCGGCGTGGTTGTCACTGGCGAAGCTCTTCGGGTGGGCGGGATTGATCGGCACACCGCAAGGCTATGCAAGGCGCTTGGGCGGAGGCTGTAAGGGGCGGTGGCGCCGGGGCGGTTCTCGCGGATGCCTCATCAGTCGTTGTCTCCCGTCGGTGTTGCGCTGATGCTTCATCCGGTGGCCGTTGTCAGGGGTTCTGGGGCAGTGCGGGTGCGACCGGTCGCCTGTGCGGCAGGCGGCGGATGGTGTGCTGGGGTGGTCGACGGGGGCCGGTGGAAAGATGCATGGCTGCTGTCTGTGAGGCAGGCGGTCGCGACCAGCCGAGGCGTCGGAACAAGGCGGGGGCGCCCGATGGGGACGGGGCGGCCGATGGCGAGGAGGAGAAGGAGCCGGTGACGCCGAGGCGCGTGGCTTCGGCGCCGCAGAGCACCAGGGAGGCAAACCTTCAGGTGGGCGCCGTCGGTTCGGCGCACGGGATGGCGGGCGCGATGGGAAACGTCGGCACAGGAGCCCGGCAGGTGTTGGAGACACACGCTTAAGAGGCATGGATGAGGGGTGGGTGAGGAGAGCGTCCTTGAAGTGGATGCGCGGCGAGGTGTCAGGGAGAGTTGCTCGGCGACGGACAGCTGGGGCAGCGCTAATGATTGGCGACCAGCAGGCAGGCACGTTGAAGGAGAAGCGGTGGCGTGCTGCGGGGAAAGTCTTGGGGGGAGGCGCCGAGAAGCGGTCGCGATAGACGGCCAGGGAGAGGCGTTTATGAGCGGCGTGGAGGAGATTCCTGCCGAGAGAGAAGCGGTGCCGCGCTGTGGGGGAGACGTCTTGAGAGAAGTGCGCTGAAGGCAGTCACTGACAGGCGCCGAGGAGAGACGCGCTGAAAGACATGCGGTGGGCGAGGTGCTCAGCCGCGGGTGGCTGAGGGCGCGGTGGCGAGCAGTGGTCAGGGGAGTGCGACGGGAGACGGAAGCGAAGCGGCGTGGGAGGAGCGCCAAGGAGAGGTGTTGGTCGCAGGGCTCTGGTGCAGATGCGGGTGACGCCATGGGAAGGCGTTCCTGCGAAGGAAGGGAGAGGCCGACTTCGAAGGTGGGCGAGTGAGGAGACAAGAGCTCGTCTCAAGCATGAGATGGAGAGGGGAGGCGAGCAAACAGGGGGCGGATTCGGAGCGAGAGACGGGGAGGGGGGGCTCGCACGGGGGAAGTGAAGGAGTTGCCGGGCGGAGGATGGAGGAGCTGTCGCTGCGGGGAAGAGGGGCGCGGGCCGCGTGGAGAAGGAAGCAGCAGCCGCGTGACGGGAAGAGGGGTCATCGCCTGGCGGACGAGGGGAGGCCACCGCACAAGGGTGAGGGAGTAGCAGCCGCGCGCCGGAACGGGAGCGGTCGTCGCCTGGCGGATAAGGGCGCTGTCGTGGTGCGGACAATGGGAGGCATCGCGGGGGACAAGGGGTAGCAGCCGCGCGGAGAAAGGAACAGCCGCCGTGCGGGGGACGGGAGCGGTCATCGCCTGATGGGCCAAGGGGGCTGCCGGGCGGGGGCAACGGGCGGCGCCCGCGGCACGACAAGAGAGGGCAACCGTCAACAGCCGCGCGGCGGGACGAGAACGGTCATTGCCAGGCAGCAAAGGGGAGCCGTCGTGCGGCCGATGACGGTAGGTGCCGCGCGGGGAACAGTGGCAGCAGCCGCGCCCGAGGGCGGGAGCGGTGATTGCCCGACGGTCAAGGGGAGCTGTCGTGCGGCGGACAAGGTGAGTCGCCGAGTGGGCGCAGGAGCAGCGCCACGTGGAGCACGTGAGCGGTGGCCGCCTGGCGGACGAAGAGAGCTGTCGTGCGGCGGATATCGGGAGGCGCAGCGCGAGGGACAAGAGAGCAGGGCCGCGTGGAGACGCGAGTGGTGGTCCTGGCGGACGAGTGGGGGCCGCCGTACAAGGGGTGGGGGAGCAGCAGGCGCCGCGCGGCGGGACGGGAACGGTCATTGCCAGGCAGCCAAGGGGAGCTGTCGGGCGGCCGATGGCGGTAGGCGCCGCGCGGGGAACAGTGGCAGCAGCCGTGCGGGGGCGGGAGCGGTGGTTGCCCGGCGAGCAGGGGGAGCTGTCGGGCGGCGGATTACGGGAGGCACCGCGCGGGGGACGAGAGAGCAGCAGCCGCGTGGGAGAAGCGAGGGGTGGTCGCCGGGCGGACGAGGGGAGGCCGACGCACAAGGGTCGAGGGGGTAGCAGCCGCGCGGCGGGACGGGAGCGATAGTCGCCTGACAGAGGAGGGGGCTGTCGTGCGGCGGACAACGGGCGGCGCACGCGGCGCGACATAAGGGGCACGGGGGATGAGGGGACAGCTGTGCAAGAGACGAGGGCGGTAGTCGCCTGGCGGACATGGGGGCTGTCGTGCGGCGGACAACATGAAGGGCAGCACGGGGACGAGGGAGCAGCCGCTGTGCGGGGGGACGAGAGCCGTAGTTGGCTGACGGGCCAAGGGAGCTGTCGGGCCGCGGACAGCGGGGGCGCCCGCAGTATGACAAGAGGGCAGCAGCCGCGCGGCGAGAAGAACCTTCATCGTGCGGCGAGAAGAACCGTCGCCACACGAAGAAGAACAGTTGCCGCACGAGGAAGAACAGTTGCCGCGCGGCGAAGAACCGTCGCCGCGCGGCCGAGGAGAAGAGTCGCCGCGCTAGGAGCGAGCCAGGAGATGAGTCAGGGGCGGGGGCGGTGGGCGGCGTTTTGGAGGAGGGTGCGGCAGAGGTCGCCGAGGTCGCGCCCCGCTGCCTCCGCCGCCATCGGCAGCAGCGACGTCTCCGTCATCCCCGGCGCCACGTTCACCTCAAGGAAGTGCGGGTCGTCGGACGCGTCCACGATCAGGTCGGTACGGGAGATGTCCCGCAGCCCCAACGCCGTGTGCGCCGTCACGGCCATCCGGGCGCAGGCTTCGGCGGCGGCCGCGGAGAGGCGGGCGGGGGCGAAGAACTCGGTGTGCCCGGCGGTGTAGCGGGCGGCGTAGTCGTAGACGCCGGCGTCGGGGACGATCTCCACGGCGGGCAGCGCCACGGGCCCCTCGCCGAGGTCGACGACCGAGACCGACACCTCGACGCCCTCGACGTACCGTTCGATGAGGGCGGTGTCGCCGTAGGCGAAGCAGCCGACCATGGCGGCGGGCAGCTCTTCGGCCGTACGGACGATGGACGCGCCGAGCGCCGAGCCGCCGCGGGCGGGCTTGACGAACAGGGGCAGGCCGAGCCGGTCGATGATGCGGCCGAGCACGACGGTGGCGCCGAGGTCGTGGAAGGTCTCCCTGGGGAGGGTGACGGACTCGGGGGTGCGCAGGCCGACCGAGCGTACGACGGCCTTGGCGGTGGGCTTGTCGAAGGCCACGCGGCAGGCGTCGGGGCCGGCGCCGACGTAGGGCACGTCGAGGAGTTCGAGCACGGATCGGATCGCGCCGTCCTCGCCCGCGCCGCCGTGGAGGGTGACGAAGACCGCCTCGGGCGGGTCGGCGAGGATGGCGGGCACGAGGGAGGCGTCGGTGTCGCGGGCCTCCACGTCGATGCCCGTGGCGCGCAGCACCTCGCTCACCCGGCGGCCGGAGCGCAGGGACACCTCCCGCTCATAGGAGAGGCCCCCGGCCAGCACGAGCACGTGGCCCAGATCGCTCATCACATCTCCTCCGCTGATCGTACGCGTCCAACCGTACCGGCGGCTGGCGGCGAATGGTGTAGGTGAGGCCCGCACACGAGTACGGCCGGCGTCCCCGTCCCCGGGGAGCGCCGGCCGTACCGGGGAAGGCTAGGCCAGTTCGGGCCCCGGCGTGTCAACGCCGGCCCGCTCGGGACCGGATCCGGTGCCGAACATGTCCCGGAGCTGCATCTCCTGCTCGATCACCCCGGACAGGCGCCGGACGCCTTCGCGGATGCGGTCGGGCTCGGGGAAGCAGTAGGACAGTCGCATGTGCCGGGCGCCGCTGCCGTCGGAGAAGAACCCGGTGCCGGGCACGAACGCCACCCGCTCGGCCACGGCCCGCGGCAGGATCGCCTTGGAGTCGAGCCCTTCTGGCAGGGTCGCCCAGACGAAGAAGCCGCCGGCCGGCCGGGTCCAGGTGACCTCGGGCGGCATCAGGGCCTCCAGGGAGTCCAGCATGGAGTCGCGCCGCTCGCGGTAGAGCTCCTTGAAGGACTTGATCTGCTCCCGCCACGGCTGCGTGGCCAGGAACTGGCCCACGGCGAGCTGCGTGAACACCGAGTGCGACAGCACGGCCGACTCCATGGCCAGGATCAGCTTGTCGCGGATGGCGTGCGGCGCGAGCGCCCAGCCGACGCGGAAGCCGGGGGCGAGCGTCTTGGAGAACGACCCCAGGTAGACCACGCCGTCGGGGTTGTCGGCGCGCAGGGCGCGCATGGGCTCGCCGTCGAAGCCGAGCAGCCCGTACGGGTTGTCCTCGATGATGAGGATGCCGGCCCGCTGGCAGATGTCGAGCACCTGCTGCCGTCTGGCCAGGTTGAGCGTGACGCCGGCCGGGTTCTGGAAGGTCGGGATCGTGTAGAGGAACTTGACGGGAGCTCCGGCGGTCTCCAGCGCGTAGATGGTCTGCGCCAGCGATTCGGGCACGATGCCCTGATCGTCCATGGCGATGTGGACCACTTTGGCCTGGTAGGCGGAGAACGTCCCGAGGGCCCCGACGTACGAGGGGCCTTCGGCGAGCACGACGTCGCCCGGGTCGATGAAGATCCGGGTGATCAGGTCGAGCGCCTGCTGTGAACCGACGGTGACGACGACGTCGTTCGCCCCGGCCTCGATCCCCTCCAGCCGCATGACCTCGCAGATCTGCTCGCGCAGGTGCGGGTCACCCTGGCCGGAACCGTACTGCAGCGCGACCGTGCCGCGCGTGGTGACCAGGTCGGAGACCAGCTCGCCGACCATGTCGAGGGGGAGCGCCGTGACGTACGGCATGCCGCCGGCGAGCGAGACCACCTCGGGTCTCGACGCGACGGCGAAGAGAGCTCGGATCTCGGAGGCGACCATCCCGGTAGCTCGCGCGGCATACCGGTCGACGTAGGCGTCGATGCGCGACCCTTGGGTCGCGGGTGTCTGACCGTGATCAAGCTCTTCCGTCACGGCCCACCTCCTAGGTGTCATATCGGACCGAAATACCAGATTACGCCAGTCGGACATGTCCTTCGTGACCGGGCTCGACCGTCGTGGTATCCGCTGGCTGCATCTTCACTGAGCTACCATGCCACCAACGGACGCGGTTTTCGCGCGCTTTTCTGGGTCGACGATAGGGGCCGTAGTTGTCGCGCCGGCTGGTCAACATAACCCTGGACAATCTCGAAGATCTGCCACGCCGCTGCCGGCGGTGCGTGTTCTGGGAGCTCGATCCCGTCAGCGGCGAGCGTGCCATCCACTCCGGTGACTCCGGGCTGGAGAAGGAGGCCTGGATCTCCGGCACGCTGCTGGAATGGGGGAGCTGCGGGAAAATCGTCTACGTCGACGGGGTTCCGGCCGGGTTCGTCCTCTACAGCCCGCCGCTCTACAGCCCGCGTTCGCTGGCCTTCCCCACCTCGCCGGTGAGCGCCGACGCGGTGCTGCTGATGACGGCCCACATCATCCCCGAGTTCTCGGGCGGCGGGCTGGGCCGGATGCTGATCCAGGGCGTGGCGAAGGATCTGACCCGGCGCGGGGTGAAAGCCATCGAGGCGTTCGGCGACCTGAAGTGGGAAGAGCCTAGTTGTGTAGTTCCTGCTGAATACTTGCTTTCTGTGGGTTTTAAGACGGTTCGACCGCATTTGCGGTTTCCGCGCCTGCGTTTGGAGCTGAAGAGCGCCATCTCGTGGCGTGAGGACGTCGAGGTGGCCCTCGAACGCCTTCTGGGGTCCATGAGTCCGGAGCGCGCCCTTCGTCCCGTCTGACGGCTCTTGGGGGCCGAAGAAGGGCATACGAAAGCCCCCCGCGGGCACCGCCGCAGGGGGCTCTCACATGAGGGCGACTAGATGATGCCGTCGAGCTCGCGGAGCAGCATGGCCTTCGGCTTGGCGCCGATGATCTGCTTCACGACCTCGCCCCCCTTGTAGACGTTCATCGTGGGGATCTGGAGCACGCCGTACTGGCGGGGAACCTCGGGGTTCTCGTCGATGTTCAGCTTGACGATCTCAAGCTTGTCGCCGTGCTCGTTCGCGATCTCCTGCAGGATGGGCGCGACCTGACGGCACGGGCCGCACCACTCGGCCCAGAAGTCGACCAGCACGGGCTTGTCGCTCTTGAGGACCTCGGTCTCGAACGTGGCGTCGGTAACTGCCTTCACGGGGCGCTCCTTACTTCTCGTTGTTGGCCAGCCAGCGCTCGGAGTCGAGCGAGGCGGCACAGCCGGTGCCGGCCGCGGTGATGGCCTGGCGGTAGGTGTGGTCGACGACGTCGCCGGCCGCGAACACGCCGTCGATGTTGGTGGCGGTCGACGGCGAGGCGACCTTGATGTACCCGTCGTCGTCGAGCTCGACCTGGCCCTTGACCAGGTCGGTGCGCGGGTCGTGACCGATGGCCAGGAACAGCGCGTCGGTCGCCAGCTCGCACTCCTCGCCGGTCTTGACGTTGCGCAGCTTGACCGCCTCGACCTTGGTGTCGCCCAGCACGTCGACGACCTCGGAGTCCCAGACGAACCGGATCTTCTCGTTGGCGAACGCGCGCTCCTGCATGATCTTGCTGGCGCGCAGCTCGTCACGGCGGTGGACGACCGTCACCATGCGCCCGAACCGGGTCAGGAACGTCGCCTCCTCCATGGCGGTGTCGCCGCCGCCCACGACCACGATGTCCTTGTTGCGGAAGAAGAAGCCGTCGCAGGTGGCGCACCAGGACACGCCGTGGCCGGACAGGCGCTTCTCGTTCTCCAGGCCCAGCTCGCGGTAGCCCGAGCCCATGGACAGGATCACCGACTTGGCGTAGTACGTGTCGGTGTGGGTCTTGACGACCTTGGGGTTGGCCTCCAGGTCGACCTCGACCACGTCGTCGGCCACCAGCTCGGCGCCGAAGCGCTCGGCCTGCTTGCGCAGGTTGTCCATCAGGTCGGGACCCATGATGCCGTCGGGGAAACCGGGGAAGTTCTCCACGTCGGTGGTGTTCATGAGCGCACCGCCCGCCGTCACGGAGCCCTCGAAGACCAGCGGCTTGAGTTCGGCGCGCGCGGAGTAGACGGCCGCGGTGTAGCCCGCAGGGCCCGACCCAATGATGATCACGTTACGAACGTCGCTCAACGCTCCCACGCCTTCCTCGTCTGCTGTTTGCTTCGGGCTCAACAGATCCTAGGCCGCGCTGATTCCCGGCCCTGCCCGCGAAACGAAAGAGCCCGCCGAAGCGGGCTCTGACGTGGGCTTTCGATTACCAGCGGCCCAATGAGGGCTTGCGCAGGTTCTTGCAGTTGAACGGGTCGACGATGTCGATGCGCAGCTTCTTGGCGGCCTGGTCCTTCCAGGAGGCCACGATCAGCGCCTCCTGGCCGTTGTACTGGCCCTGGTCGACCGCGAACGTCTTCAGCTTCGAACGGGCGGCCACCTTGCCGACGCATCGGTCGACCCTGGCGGTGTCCGTGGGGCCTTCGAGGGCCGGAGCGGCGCCGAAGTACCCGAGCAGCGGCTGGCGCAGCTCCCGGTCGCTGTAGTTGTAGTTGCTGTCGGTCAGCGCGTAGGCCCTCGCCCGCTGGTGAGGCTTCGACGGTGTCACCGGCTGCGCCACCGTGGGCCCGGACGAACCGCCCGGTCCGCTCCCGCCGGCCAGCAACCCGCCCGAGACCGCCAGCGTGCCGACCACCACCGCGGCCGCCGCCGACGCCGCCACGGCGGGCATGGCCCACCTGCGCCGCCGTACCGACCTGGTCCGGGCCGGGACGATCGTGCCGTCGTCGGAGACCACGCCGAGACGTACCGGCTCGGGCGTCTCCGCCGCCGGCTGCTCCCACGGGGAGTCCCGCATGAGCCTGTCCCAGTCAGGTGCCTCCACGAGGTCGACGCCCCCGCGGCGGGACTCCGCCTCGGCGGCCAGCGCCTTGTCGATGCGCAGTGCGACACCCATCGGCATGGCCGGTGTTGGGGTCGCCGCGAGCACCTCGCGAACCGCCGCCAGGTCTGCCAGCAGCTCCCCACAGGGGTCGCAGACCGCGAGATGCTCGCGGACCCGGCGTGCCGTCGCGGCGTCCAAGAGACCCTCTGCCAGCTCGGCTAGGACCTCAAGATCGTAGTGCGTATCACCCGTCACGAAGTTCTGCTCCCTTCGCGGATGAGACGCGATTGAGGTCCGAACGGTTCCGCAGATGCGAAAGAATTGGGGCAAGTTTCGCGCGGCCCCGTGCGCATCTGCTCTTCACGGTGCCGCTGGGCACCTGAAGCACCTGAGCTGCGTCTTCGACGGAATACCCCATCATGTCCACGAGCACGAGAGCCGCCCGCTGGTCGGCGGGCAGCAGTTTCAGAGCGGCCGAAACCTCCATCGAGACCTCGCGCTCGACGGTCTGGTCGGGGAGCGGGCTGTCCCGCTCGGCGGCCTCGATCAGTTCGTCGTCGGCCACCGGACGGACGGACTTGCGCCGCATCCGGTCGAGGCAGGCGTTGACGACGATGCGGTGGAGCCAGGTGGTGACGGCCGCCTCGCCTCGGAACGAGGCAGCCTTGCGATATGCGGAGACGAACGCGTCCTGAACGGCGTCCGCCGCCTCGTCAGGGTCACCGAGAGTACGCAGCGCGACCGCCCACATGCGGTCACGGTGCCTTTTGACGATCTCGCTGAACGCGTGTGGATCCCCGTTGATGTGCGCGGTCAGCAGCTCGGCGTCTGTGATCGCCGGCCGCTCCGCTGGTGAGGGTGTCTCGGGTGGGGAGTTCACAAGAGAGATTCCTGATTTATGCCGATCCGGGAGAATGCACCACTACTTCATAGATGGTGCCACGAAACTGGCCCGCATCTGCCGGAACGCGCGTAAACCAGATCAAAACGTACCGACCGCTTGCCGGGTCGCCGGGGGTCAGGGTGGTCTTGCCCGACGCGCTCTTCTCGGTCGCGACGGTCTTGAGCGAGCCGAGCTCGGGGGAGTCGCCCACCTTCAGCTCGACGCTCGCGCCGCCGGCCTTGCCCAGCGTAGCCACCACGTCGCTGATCTGCATGGACTTGCCCATGTCGAGCAGCAGGCCGACGCCCTTCTTGAGGTTTCCCAGCTCGGCGTTGCCGTAGCTCTGGGTCGTCCAGGCCGTGCTGGGCTTGCCGTCGATGGCCAGCCCGGCGATGTCGGACTTCTCGTCGCCGTCGTCGCCGAGCGGGTCGAAGCCCTTGGCCTTGTCGGGCTTGACGGCCTGGGCCGAGGCCGAGGCGGAGGACTTGCCGGTGGTCGGGCTGACCGACGCCTCGGGGGTGGCGGGGCTGCCGAGGCTGCGGCCGATCGTCCAGGCGCCGACGCCCACGGCGGCGATGACCAGCAGCACCACCAGCGTCATCAGCACCCGGTTGAGCACACTGCCGCCGCCCTGGTTGGGCGGCCGGCGCGGCACGGGCGGCGGTGGCGGCATGGTGCGCTGCTGCCGGTGGGCGATGTCGAGGCCCTCGGTGTGCGAGGCGGAGGCGACCGCCGGCGTCGAGGGGTAGGAGATGGCGATCGGCATGGGCCGGGCCACGTCGGCCAGCGCCTCGGCCACCTCGGACGGGCTCGACAGCGCCCCCTGCCCCCTGCGCGACTCGGGAAGGCAGGCGCGGACGGTGACGGTGTCCAGGTAGTTCGGGACGCCGGCGGTGACCTGCCGCGGCGAGCAGAAGTGCCCGTCGATCATGGGAGCGGCGGGCAGGCCGCCCTCCTCCTCGTCGCCGGGCCAGTGGCCGGTCAGGCCGGCGTACAGCAGCCTGCCCAGCCCCTCGGCGTCGTCGAGGGCGGGCTGGTCGGTGGTGAGCCCGGACAGCGCGGCGTCGACGGCCACGCCGAGCACCTTGACCGTGTTGCCCGTCGTCCACACCAGGTGGGACGGGCGCAGGCACAGGTGGTAGAGCTTGGCCTCATGGGCGTGCGCCAGCGCCTCGGCGGCCTCGGCCACCAGGCCGGCCGCGCGGTCGGGCTCCAGCGGGCCGGCGGCGAGCAGGTCGGTCAGCGTCTCGCCGGTGACCCACTCGCTGACCACGTAGGAGTGCTTGTCGTCCTCGCCGGCGTCGAACACCTGCGTCAGGCGCGGGTCGGTGAGCCGGCTCGCGGCACGGGCGGCGGTGACGACCTCGTGCACGCGCGGGAAGTCGGGACCGAACGTGTGCACCGCCACCGGGCGGGCGAGGATCTCGTCGATCGCCTTCCACAGGGTCGCGCCGTCGGACTCGGTGACGCGGTCCTCCAGCCGGAAGCGCTCGGCCAGTCGGGTGCCGGGTTCCACGGCCGACGTGCTCACAGGCTCTCTCCGCTAGGCCGATCGGGCGTGCTCATGACTCGACTCACCTGCGTGGTGGTGTCCCACGTAGGCACGCTATGCCGGGTGGATCCGCCCACGCCCCTCCTGCTTCCATTCGCGCGTGTCGGGCACCATGGTAGTGCCGAGTCGATTCCGCCCGCGTTCTTTGCCAACGGGAAACTCGTCAGCCGTCGTGGTCAAGTCCGTCCATATGCCGGATTTCCCAATTACTACCGACCTACGCGTCTGGCGACCATACCAACGAGTGAGTTGACCTCCGCTATGCGCATCCTGTGGGCGACGGCGAGATAGAGCAACAGTCCCAGCCCACCACCCACCGCCAGGACAATCAGCGAGTTGACGAAACCGAGACCACCGGACAGCTGAGTGACCACCCAGACCGTGAGCAGCCCCAGCACGGCCGTGGGCAGCGAGGCCAGGTACATCCTGGTCAGCGCCGTGCCGATGGTCCAGCCGCCCAGGCCCTGGACGCGGCGGCTGGCCAGCGTCCAGGCCAGGACCGCGCCCAGCCCGTACGCGACGGCGTACGCCAGCGCCAGGCCCATCACCGCGTAGCGGGCGGGCAGCAGCACGAAGAAGATCACCATGAGCAGTGCGTTGACCGCGGTCGTGCCGGCCCCCACGAACACCGGCGTACGGGTGTCGCCGAAGCTGTAGAACACCCGCAGCAGGAGCTGGAACACCGCGAACGGCACCAGCGCCAGGCCGTAGACCTGCAACACGTTCCCGATGTAGACGGCGTCGGCGACGCTGTTGGCGCCGTGGCCGTAGATCGGCACGGTGACCGCCGGGCCGAGCACCATCAGCAGCAGCGAGACCGGCACCATGAGCGAGCAGATGAGCCGCACGCTCGACCCGAACTCGCTGCGCACGTCGTCGAGCCGGCCCTCGCCCACCGCCCGGCTCATCCGGGGCAGCATCGCCGTGATCACCGACACGCCGATGATCCCGTACGGCAGCTGGAAGAGCTGGAACGCCAGCGTGTACGGGCTGATGCCGTGGCCGGCCACCTCGTTGCCCGCCGAGCTGGCCAGGTTGGTCGTCAGCATGAACCCGAGCTGGGTGACCACCACGTAGCCGATGGTCCAGACCCCGGCCTTGCCCATCTCGCCCAGCCGGGCGTTGCGCACGTCGAAACGCGGCACGAACGAGAACCCCACCCGCTTCAGCGCGACGATCAGCACCACCGCCTGGGCGACGATGCCCGCCGTGGTGCCGAGACCGAGCAGCGCGAGGTCGCCGGTGGTGACCGCCTCGATGTCGGACCCGCTGCCGACCACGGCGTAGGCCACGAACACGCAGATGACGACCAGGTTGTTGAGCACCGGAGCCCACATGGGGGCGCCGTAGCGGTCGCGGGTGTTCAGGATGGCGCCGGCGACCGCGCCGATGCCGAAGAAGGCGAGCTGCGGCAGGATGAACCGGGCCAGCATGACCCCGGTCTCGAACTTGATGCTGCCGCGGTCCCAGTCGGTGTACAGGTCGATGAGCAGCGGCGCGCCGAGCACGGCCACCACGGCCACCACGACCAGCACGGCGGTGGCCAGCGTCAGCAGGCGCTGCTCGTAGGCCCGGCCGCCGTCGGCGTCGTGCTGCTGCGCCCGGACGATCATCGGCACCACGACGCTGCTCAGCACGCCGAGCAGCAGCAGGTCGAGGATGCTGTACGGGATCGCGTAGGCCGCGTTGTAGGAGTCGCCCAGCGCCGCGGTGCCGATGGCGTAGGCCAGCACCATCGTGCGGGCGAACCCGGTGACCCTGGACACCATCGTGCCCGCCGCCATGATGGCGCTGGCCCGCAGCATGCGGCTCATATGGTCTCACTCTCCCGGGATTTGCCCGCTCGCGCGAGCCGTCGCTCGGACCGGCGGCGCAGGATCCGCGTCACGACGGCGGCGAGCATCACCGTCAGCGCGGCGCCCACGATGACCAGGGCGATGCCGGTGTAGCCGGTGGTGCGGATGGTCAGTCGTTCCGGCTTGCCGTAGGGCAGGCCGTCGATCGTGCGCAGCTGCACGGTGACGGTGGCGTCGCCGCTGGTGGTGGCGGTCATCGTCACTTGGCGCGTGCCGCTCAGGTTGCCGTCGATGACCAGCGGCTCCGGCGGGAGCGGCTTGATCTGCAGCCGCCCGGGGTTGTTGGACTTGACGTCGATGTAGAGGGTGATCGGCTTGTCCAGCGAGTTCTTCACGCTGATGGGCACCACGCCGTTGCTGCCGGCGAGCGTGCGCGGTGCGTCGGTCACCTGGATCTTGTCGATGCGCTCGTCCACGGCCGTGCCGACGAGCTTGGTCACCGCGCGGCCGGCGCGGGTGTTGTTGCGCCAGGCCGAGGAGGTGAGCCTGAGCACCGCGGCGTCGAAGGCCGAGGGCGTCCTGGTGCCGGCGACCGAGGCGGTGACGGAGGCGGTGAGCTGCGCCTGCGTGGCGACCTCCTTGACGGGGGCCAGGTACTTGGCGCTCAGCTCCTCCTTGCGGTCCTGCTCGGTGTAGGTGAGCCCGGCCCGCGGCGTGGCCGTCTTGCTCGGCTTGATCGAGTCGAGCTTGGTCAGCGAGAGCCACGGCAGCTTGCCGGCGGTCTTCAGCAGGCTGGTGACCAGCGTCGGGTTGGGGTCCCAGCGGCGCGACGGCGCGACCACCAGCGACCGCGGCTCGACCTGCCCGGTCTCGGCGGCGATCATCGCGGTCTCGGCGATGAAGCGCTGCGAGCTGAGCAGGACCGTCGTGGGCGCGGTCGGCTCGAACAGCCGGCTCAGCTCGGCGTCGGCGACCAGCGCCTTGATCGGGCCGGCGACGCTGTCGAGCGTGGCGGCGGCGTCGGGCGTGTGGCTGACGGGCGGCTGCGGCGGCAGGTTGGTGGAGTTGAGCAGGACGGTGGTGACCTTGCCGGGGCTGACCGAGAGCAGGTCGAGCGCGTCGGCGTCGAGCACGCCCGCGGGCGGCCAGTTGATCGAGGTCTGGGCGTTGCGGTTGAGCAGCGCCCGTGCGGTCTGGCCGCCGAGCTCGATCGCCCGGCCGGGCTGCGCGTCGAGCCCCTGATGGGCCAGGGCCGCCACGTCGGGGTCGCCGTAGGGGGTGGCGATGACGGGGGAGGAGGCCAGCGCCGTGCTCATGGTGGACAGCCAGGTGCCGGCGGTGTCGTTGGCCGGTTTGCCTTCCGTGCCGTTCTTGGTCCTGACGTGGTAGCCCTTGGTCATCGCCTTCAGGTCGTCGAGCAGCGACGGCTCGACGAACCAGGTGACGCTCTTCGGCGCCGCCTGCGCGATGCGGGCCAGGTCGGCCAGGCGGCCCTTGCCGCTGAGCGACTGGCTCAGCTTGTCGTCGACGAACAGCGTCTCGTCGGAGCCGCGGTGGGGCTGGTCGATGACGGGCAGGGCGACGGCCAGCTTGTTGCGCGGCAGCTTCGGCGTGGTGGGCGGGGCATAGGTGAGGAACGTGCGCTGCGCCGAGATCGGCACTTCGTTCTGGGAGACGTCGACGGCGATCCGGTAGACGCCGAAGGCGCGGTAGCCGAGCTGGATCGGGGTCGCCGTGAACGTCCAGGTGGCCTGCCCGCCGACGGCCAGGGCCGGGATGTCCATGGCCGAGGTGCGGGAGACGTTTCCGGGCAGCGTGGCGTTGTTCTGGTCGATCTGGTACGCCGCCATGGAGGCGCGGTCGTAGAAACGTTCGCTCGTGTAGCGCAGGCGTACGCGGAGGGGGCCGAGCGCGGTTCCGGTGTCGTTGCGGACCGTGCCGGTGAACTTGATCTCGTCGGTCGGGCTGGTGGTGAACTGTGGCGTGATCGACGTGATGGAGACCGAGAGCGTCTCCCGCGCCGCCTCCACCGTGGCAGCGGAGTTCGGCGCCGCCGCCACCATGGGGGCGAGCGACGCGACGGACATCACGGCGAGCAGCGCGATCTTACGGATCACACGCATGCCAGAGCTGGGGTACGACGGCGCACGCCCGCAATGGTACGGGTTCAGTGCCGCGGCGCGACCGCCTCGCGTGTTCCCCGTGGTCGGGGCGTACGCAGGTCGACGGTCTTGCCGGTGAGGAGATTCAGCAGGTCGAGCGCACGAAGACAGAGTGCGGTGTGCCGTTCGCCGGTGGCGGTGAAGACCGCCATGTCGTCGGCGACGAGCCGGTCGTCGATGAGCACCGGAAGCGACTCCGGCAGCAGCAGCGGGCAGACGAGCCCGTCGGTGTAGTCGGTGGCCGAGTTGACCAGGAAGGCCGGCGCCGGCCGCACCTGGCGGGCGCCCAGCAGGCCCCCGACGACGCCGGGCTGGGGCGGGTTCGCCGCCGTGGCGACGACGGCGACGACGACCTCGCTGCCGATCCTGGTGGCGACGTCGAACATGGTGACCACGACGCACCGCCCGGGCTCCGCGCGGACCGTCTCAGGCAGTTCCTCCGCGCAAGTCATGGGGCGCGGAAGGCGTACGATCTCATGATGGACCTGGTGTGCGAGGAGCCAGCGGTGGATCGCGAGGGCGTCCTTCATGAAGTCCTCCTCCGTCTCGCCCTGTTCCATGGCCCCCGACGGTCCCCAGACCGAAGGTAACCCGGACCTGATGTGGCTCGGGGGATATGTTCCGGAATCGAAGGACCGACAGGGTTTGTCCGACTCAACAATGACCGACAGCCAGCAGCGGGCGATGCACGACCTGTTCCGCAAGATCGCACCGGTGGCCGACGAGCTCGGCCGCCTGTTCGCCGACCACGGCCACGAGCTGGCCCTCGTCGGCGGCCCCGTGCGCGATATCCTGCTGGGCCGCGTCGGCAGCGACCTCGACCTGACCACCGACGCCAACCCCCACCGGGTGCTCGACGTCGTCAGGGACTGGGCCGACTCCGTGTGGACGATCGGCATCGACTTCGGCACCGTCGGCCTGCGCAAGGGCAACTGGCTGATCGAGATCACCACGTACCGGAGCGAGTCCTACGACCCCAAGTCGCGCAAGCCCGAGGTCGTCTACGGCGAGACGCTGGAGGCCGACCTGGAGCGGCGCGACTTCGCGGTCAACGCGATGGCGGTGCGCCTGCCCGGCCACGAGTTCGTCGACCCCTACGGCGGCCTCGACGACCTGCGCGCCAAGCGGCTGCGCACGCCCGGCACCCCCGAGCGCTCGTTCGCCGACGACCCGCTGCGCATGCTCAGGGCCGCCCGGTTCGCCTCCCAGCTCGGCTTCAGCGTCGACCGGGCCGCCCTGGCGGCGATGACCGCGATGGCCGAGCGCATCGAGATCGTCTCGGCCGAGCGCATCCGCGACGAGCTCGACAAGCTGATCTGCGGCGCCAACCCGCGCGAGGGCCTGCGGCTGCTGGTGGAGACGGGCCTGGCCGCGCACGTGCTGCCCGAGCTGCCCAAGCTGCGCCTGGAGATCGACGAGCACCACCGGCACAAAGACGTCTACGAGCACACGCTGACCGTCCTCGACCAGGCCATCGCCCAGGAGGAGGACGGCAAGCCCGACCGGATCCTGCGCTGGGCCTCGCTCATGCACGACATCGGCAAGCCCAAGACCCGGCGCCACGAGGCCGGCGGGCGGGTGTCGTTCCACCACCACGAGGTCGTCGGCGCGCAGATGACCAAGAAGCGCATGACCGAGCTGAGGTTCCCCAAGGACGTCGTGGCCGACGTCTCCCACCTGGTCGAGCTCCACCTGCGCTTCCACGGCTACGGCACGGGGGAGTGGACCGACAGCGCCGTGCGCCGCTACGTGCGCGACGCCGGCCACCTGCTCGACCGCCTGCACAAGCTGACCAGGGCCGACTGCACCACCCGCAACAAGCGCAAGGCGGCGGCGCTGTCGCGCACCTACGACCAGCTCGAAGACCGCATCGCCCGGCTCGCCGAGGAGGAGGAGCTGGCCAAGATCCGGCCCGAGCTCGACGGCAACGAGATCCAGGCCGTGCTCGGCGTGGGCCCCGGGCCCGTGGTGGGCCGGGCGTACAAGTTCCTGCTCGACCTCAGGCTGGACAAGGGCGTGCTCGGCAAGGAGGCGGCCACCCAGGCGCTGCTCGACTGGGCGAGGTCAAACGGCCTGGGAGCGTGACGACGACGTCGTGACCATCCGGTAGGCCAGCGCCGCCACGGGGTAGCCCACCGTGATGATCACGACGGCCAGGTATGACTTGCCGTTGGGCGGCAGGATCGCCGCCGACAGCGCGGCGGCCAGCACGTACATGCCGTTGAAGAGCATGTCGTAGAGCGAGAAGGCGCGGCCGAGATAGGCGTCCTCGACGTCGCGCTGGACGGTCGTGTCGGCGCAGATCTTGACGCTCTGCCCGGCCACGCCCAGCACGAAGCCGGCCACCGGCAGCCCCCACGTCTGGAACGGCAGCACCAGCGCGCCCGCCAGCACGCCGGCCGAGGACAGCGCGATGACCACCCAGGTGCTGACGCCGAACCGCTCGGTCGCGTACGGGGTGATGATCACCGCGAGGAAGTAGCCGAAGCCGGAGGCGGCCACCACCAGCCCGATCCCGCGCAGGGCGGCGTCGGGGTCGCCGTCGGTGAAGTAGTAGCGGTAGAGGATGATGCCGAGGGCGGTGGCCATGCCGTACAGGAAGCGGTGGGCGGCCATCGCGCCCATGGTCGCCGCCGCCTCGCGGTGGCGCGCCAGGTGGCGGGCGCCGTCGACCAGGCCCACGACCACGTTGCGCAGGGCCTCGCGGGCCTGGGGCTGGTCGGGGTCGTAGGAGGGGCCGAGCAGCGCGCGGTCCATCGTGCGGGCGACCAGGGCGCTCAGCCCGAACATCACGCCGGACACGGCCAGCAGCAGCCCGATGCCCCGGTCGCCGTCGCCGAGCACCTCGCGCAGCAGGAACCCGACGCCCGCGCCGACGAACGTGACCACGGTGCCGCAGGTCGGCGTCACCGCGTTGGCCGCCATCAGCCGGTCGGACGGCACCACGTGCGGCAGCGAGGCGCCAAGGGCGGCCAGGAAGAACCGGTTGACCCCGAGCACGCCGAGCGCGGCCGCGTAGAAGACGGGATCGGGCGCGTCGGAGGCGACCAGCGCCGCCGCGAGCAGCAGCAGCCCACCGCGCACGAACGGCGCTATGACCAGGATCTGCCGCCGCGACCACCGGTCGATGAACACCCCGACGAACGGCCCGAGCACGCTGTACGGCAGGAACAGCACGGCCAGGCCGGCGGCCACCGCCAGGGCCGTCGTCTGCTTCTCGGGGCTGAAGAAGGCGAAGTTCGTGACGCCGAACTGGAAGATCCCGTCGGAGAACTGGGAGACCAGCCGCGTGCCGAACAGCCGTCGGAAGTCACGGCCTTGGAGGACGACGCGGAGATCGGCGACGAATGACACCCCGTCAGCCTAGCCGGGCGCACCGCGGCATAGGATGCGCCGGAGGTGGCCGGGCGGGTTCCGAACGCCCATGGCGATCTCGTACGCTTCAAAGCGTGACCACTGAGGAACACGTTGTGCTGGTCGACCGCGAGGGGCACGCGCTCGGCACCGCGCCCAAGACGTCGGTGCACGGCCGGGAGACCCCGCTCCATCTAGCCTTCTCCAGCTACGTCTTCGACCCCGAGGGCCGCGTGCTGCTCACCAGGCGGGCCAGCCACAAGATCACCTGGCCCGGCGTCTGGACCAACAGCTGCTGCGGCCACCCGCTGCCGGGCGAGCCGCTCGGCCGGGCGGTCATCCGCAGGCTCTCCTACGAGCTGGGCCTGCACGCCGGCGGCGCCGATCTCATGCTGCCCGGCTTCTCCTACCGCGCCGTCATGGGCAACGGCATCGTCGAGAACGAGCTGTGCCCGGTCTACCGCGTCACGGTCGACACCCCGGTGGCGCCCAACCCCGACGAGGTGGGCGAGGTGCGCTGGATGCCGTGGAAGGAGTTCGCCGAGGGCGTGCGCAACGGCCTGCTGGCGATCTCACCGTGGTGCAGGGAACAGGTGCCGCTGCTCAGCGAGCTGGGCGCCGACCCGATGACCTGGTCTCCCGCCTCCGACGACGAACTGCCCCCCGCCGCGCGCGGCTGACGCCGCGGCCGCGAGGGGCCCACAGGTCAGCGCTCGACCTCGCCCCTGATGAACTTCTCGACGTACTCGCGGGCCTCGTCGTCGGAGTACTGCTCCGGCGGCGACTTCATGAAGTACGACGACGCCGACAGGATCGGGCCGCCGATGCCCCGGTCAAGAGCGATCTTGGCCGCGCGCACGGCGTCGATGATGATGCCGGCCGAGTTGGGGGAGTCCCAGACCTCCAGCTTGTACTCCAGGTTCAGCGGGGTGTCGCCGAACGAGCGGCCCTCCAGGCGTACGTACGCCCACTTGCGGTCGTCGAGCCACGGCACGTGGTCCGACGGGCCGATGTGCACGTCGGCCTTGCCCATCTCGTGCGGGATCTGCGAGGTGACCGACTGCGTCTTGGAGATCTTCTTCGACTGGAGCCTGCTGCGCTCCAGCATGTTCATGAAGTCCATGTTGCCGCCGAAGTTGAGCTGGTACGTGCGCAGCAGCTCGACACCGCGGTCCTCGAACAGCTTGGCCAGCACGCGGTGCGTGATGGTGGCGCCGACCTGCGACTTGATGTCGTCGCCGACGATCGGAACCCCGGCCTCGGTGAACTTCTCGGCCCACTCGGGGTCGGAGGCGATGAAGACCGGCAGCGCGTTGACGAACGCCACCTTGGCGTCGATGGCGCACTGCGCGTAGAACCGGTCGGCCTCCTCCGAGCCCACCGGCAGGTACGACACCAGCACGTCGACCTGGTTGTCGCGCAGCACCTTGACCACGTCGACGGGTTCCTCGTCGGACTCCTCGATGATCTCGCGGTAGAACTCGCCCAGACCGTCGAAGGTGTGGCCGCGCAGCACGGTCACCCCCGTGGGCGGCACATCGGTGATCTTCACGGTGTTGTTCTCGCTGGCGACGATCGCCTCGGACAGGTCGCGGCCGACCTTCTTGGCGTCCACGTCGAAGGCGGCGACGAACTCGACGTCACCCACGTGGTACTCACCGAACTTCACGTGCATCAGGCCCGGCACTCGTGCGGCCGGGTCCGCATCCTTGTAGTAGTGGACGCCCTGGACCAGCGAAGACGCGCAGTTGCCGACGCCGACAATGGCCACGCGAACCGAACCCATCGCACTCGCTCCCTTACTCATCAGTTGACGTGGTATCTCTCTCGGGCCCTTCCGAGGCCCGCCGCTCCGTGGCGATCAGCTCGTTCAGCCAACGCACCTCGCGTTCGACCGACTCGAGCCCATGGCGCTGCAGCTCGAGCGTGTAGCTGTCGAGCCGCTCCCTGGTACGGGCCAGCGCCGTGCGCACGCTGTCGAGGCGCTCCTCCAGGCGGCTGCGGCGGCCTTCGAGGATGCGCAGGCGCACCTCGGCCTCCGTGTGCCTGAAGAAGGCGAAGTGCACACCGAAGCTCTCGTCCTCCCAGGCTGACGGGCCGGCCTGGGTCAGCAGCTCCTGGAGGCGTTCCTTGCCCTCCGCGGTGAGCTTGTAGACGATTTTCGACCGGCCGCCGACGATCGTGGCGGGAGCTGGCTGCTCCTCCACGATGAGGCCCTGAGCCAGTAGTGATCGCAGACAGGGGTACAGCGATCCATAGGAGAACGCACGGAACATGCCCAACAGGGCGTTGAGCCGTTTGCGCAGCTCATAGCCGTGTAGCGGCTGTTCGTGCAGCGACCCGAGCACGGCTAGCTCCAGAACTCTGCCTTGTCCGCTGGCCACTGGAACCGCCCCCTCTCGCGCCGATGTATCGAGTCGATACATCCAGAGGATACGTCGATTCGCTATAAGGCCGCAATCAAAGGATTTGCCAAGCCGTTGGGATGATTCGGTAAAACGCCGTAGTCTGGCGCTCATGTGGTCACAGCGGAGGGTGGTGGACTACGGCCTCGCCAAGCGGGCAGCGGTCCGTTCCCTGGAGGTGGGCCGTGCCTCGCGCGGGGACCTCTGTGACGCACAGCCGTACCTCCTTCGCGCGGCCCGCGTGTTCGGCGAGCCGACCGAACGTCTCTGCCCGGTGTGCGAGAGGGAGAACGTCACCAACGTGACCTATGTCTTCGGCGATTCGCTGGGACGGCATGCCGGTCAGGCAAAGGCCACGTCAGAGCTTGTCGAAATGGCCCATGATTACGATGAGTTCCGGGTGTACGTCGTCGAGGTCTGCCAAGGTTGTTCCTGGAACCACCTGACGGTCTCGTTCGTCCTCGGCAACGGACCGCCAGACCTCGTCGGCCAACCGTGAACACCGAGGGCGGCGAGTCACCTCACGCCCATACGCCGTTTTTATCCGACGACGATGCGAGGACGTGTGAGTAACAGCATGAATGAGGGGACGGCCCGCCCGGGAAGGCGCCGTCGCTCCAACTCATCCCGTTCTGTGCCCCCAGGTTCTCCTCCCCAAACCGGCGATTCCGATTGGGGTGCCTCGCAGCAGCAGCGTCGTCCTGAAGCCGCGTACGAGCAGACGGGCGCGATGTCCGCGCAGCCGTACGGCGACCCCGCCTCCGGGCCGCAGCCCCAGCGCGGGGCGCCCCAGGGGCGCGAGGAGCCGACGCCGCGCGGCCGCTCCCGGGCCCGGCAGGACACGCGTTCGCTGAGCAACCAGGAGACCATGGTCAGCGACGCGCCGCCCAGGCGCTCGCGCCGGGCGAGCGGGCAGGGCGAGCCGCCCGAGCCGCCCGGCCCGCCGGACAGGAAGCGCGGCGGCTGGCGCCGGTTCGTGCCGAGCTGGAAGATCGTCGTGGCCAGCGTGGTCGTGCTGGCGGCCGGCATCTTCGGCATGATCATGGTCGCGTACAACCTCACGCCGGTGCCCGAGGGCACGCAGGCGTCGGCGGTGGCGCAGCAGAGCACGCTCTACTACCGCAACGGCAAGGTCCTCGCCAAGCTCGGCGTGCCCCGGCAGACCGTCACCATCGACAAGATGGCGGAGACGGTCAGGGACGCCACGGTCGCCATCGAGAACAAGACGTTCTACGAGGACTCCGGCGTCTCCCTGTCGGGCATGGCCCGTTCGGTGTGGATGACCGCGACCGGCCAGCAGCTCCAGGGCGCCTCGACCATCACCCAGCAGATGGCCCGCGGCTACTACGACGGCCTCAGCCAGGAGGTCTCCGTCAAGCGCAAGCTCAAGGAGATCTTCGTCGCGGTCAAGCTCAACCAGTCGCTGTCCAAGGAAGAGATCCTCGCCCGCTATCTCAACACCGTGAACTTCGGCCTCGCCTACGGCGTCGAGGCCGCCTCGCAGGCGTACTTCGGCAAAAACGTGCACGCCAAGGACCTGACCCCCGAGCAGGGCGCCTACCTGGCCGCCCGCATCCAGCGCCCGAGCTGGGGCCCCGACGACCCCGGCCTGCGCGATCGGTGGAGCACGACCATCAGGTACATGGCCGAGCAGTGGCCCCAGAAGTACGGCGACCTGCCGGCGAAGGCGAAGTTCCCGAAGATCCGCAAGGGTGAGACCAAGGAGGTCTACGCGGGCCTGCGCGGCTACATGATCACGCAGGTGCTGGAGGAGCTGAAGCAGCGCAAGCTCACCCCCGACATGGTCAGGAGCGGCGGCTACCAGATCACCTCGACCTTCGACGAGAACCTCATGAAGGCCGCCAAGACGGCCGTCGAGGCCACGACGGCGAACATGTCGAAGGAGTTCCACGCCGGTCTGGCCGCCGTCGACCCGAGGAACGGCCGCGTCCTGGCCTTCTACGGCGGCTCCGACTACCTCACCGACCCGTTCAACGAGCCCTTCGACGCCGAGAAGCAGGCCGCGTCGGCGTTCAAGCCGTACGTGCTGGCGGCCTGGCTGCAGGCCGGTTACTCGCTCAAGAGCTACGTGCCGGGCAACCAGACCGTGCCGAAGGTCATCCCCGGCCAGCAGGACGGCGGCTTCCGCAACAGCCACAACGTCGGCCAGGCCGTCGACGTGGTCAAGGCCACGGCCCAGTCCGTCAACACCGCGTACGTGTCGATGGCGTACAAGCTGCCCAGGAAGCTCGACGAGGTGAAGGAGCTCGTGGAGAGCGCCGGGTTCGACAAGGCGCGCATGGACCAGGACGTCAAGGACCACCAGTACCAGTTCGCCATCGGCAGCGCCCTGGTGACGCCGATCGAGCAGGCCGCCGGATACTCGATCTTCGCCAACGGCGGCAGGTACACCAAGTACCACGTCGTCCAGGACGTCAAGCTCAACGGCCAGGTCGTCTATCCCGAGCAGCGGACCTCGACCAGGGTCATCGACGCGGAGGTGGCCGCCGACGCGACGACCGCCATGCAGGAGGTGCTGAGGAGCGGCACCGCCGCCGGCCAGGGCCTCGGCAACCGGCCCGCGGCCGGCAAGACCGGCACCAACAACAACGAGAAGGAAGCCTGGTTCGTCGGTTACACGCCGCAGATCTCCGCTGCTGTGGGGTTCTACCGCGAGCGGTGCGTGACCAAGACGGGCAAGACCGTCCAGCCTCTGCACTCCAACTGCCCGGAGACTCCCGGCGGCAAGCCGCACAAGAAGTACAACCGGGAACACCCGTACACCACGGCCGCGGAGGCCCCGCTCGGCTTCGAGGGCGCCGGCCCGCCCACCGCGACCTGGCGGCGGTTCATGCTCGCCGCCCACGAGGGCAAGCCGATCGAGCAGTTCCCGCAGAAGGCCGACATCGGCCTGCCGGAGAACATCGTGGAGCGCCCGGTGCCGACGCCGACGCCGACCGCCACGAACCCGTTCGACGACGGCTCGGGCAACCCCTTCGACGACGGCAACCAGAACTGCCAGGTCGCGCCCTGCAACGACGACAGCGGTGACGTCACCGACGACTCCCAGCAGGACACCGGCATCCCCGAGGCCGACGACCACGGCATCCTGAGCGGCGGCGGAGGCGGCAAGGCGCCCGACTCCCGCCCGTTCGGCACATCCCAGATGAACGCCCGACACGAGGAGTGGTGACCACGACAGAGGCACGCGTCCCGCTGGCGGCGCGTGCCGTGCCGTACCTGCCCCTGGGGCTGATCGCCGCCCTGGGGGCCGTCCTCGGCTACGTCGTGCGGCTGCCGTGCCGGACCGGCGGATGGAACGACCAGGTCCAGACGTACACGAACTTCTGCTACACCGACATCTACCCGCTGTACTTCGACCGGCAGCTCGCGACCCAGAACCCGTACTTCGCCGACGTGCCGTTCGACAAGCAGGTCGAGTACCCCGTGGTGCTCGGCGAGGTGATGCAGGTCATCGCCTGGATCTCGCGGAAGCTGGAGCTCGACCAGGTCGCGCAGGCCGTCCGGTTCTACGACCTCACGGTCCTGCTGCTGGGCGTCTGCCTGGTGGCCGGCGTCCTGCTGATGGCGGCGGTGGCCGGGCCCACCCGCCGGTGGGACGCGCTGTGGTACGCGATCTCGCCCGCCGTGATCCTGGCCGCGTACATCAACTGGGACCTGGTCGCCGGCGCCCTGTCGATGGGCATGCTGCTGGCCTGGGCGCGCAGGCGGCAGGTGCTCGCGGGCGTGCTGCTCGGGCTGGCGATCGCGACCAAGTTCTACCCGCTGATGTTCCTCGGCGCGCTGTTCCTGCTCACGCTGCGGACCGCGCGCTGGCGGCCGTTCCTGGTGACAGTGGGGTCGGCCGCCGGGGCCTGGCTCGTGGTGAACGTGCCCTTCATGGTCTTCGCCTGGGACGGCTGGCGCCGGTTCTACGTCTTCTCCCAGGAACGCGGGATCGATTGGGGCTCGCCGTGGCTGTTCTTCCAGCGCAAGGGCTGGGGGGTCCTGGGCGAGGCCGACGTCAGCACGCTCGGCATGGTGACGCTGGCCGCGCTCTGCCTGGGCATCGCCGTGCTCGCGCTCACCGCGCCGCGCCGGCCCCGGCTGGCGCAGCTGTGCTTCCTCGCCCTGGCCGCTTTCATGATGACGAACAAGGTGTGGTCGCCGCAGTTCGTGTTGTGGCTGGTGCCGTTCGCGGTGCTGGCCAGGCCGAGGTGGAAGCCGCTGGCGTTGTGGCAGTTCGCCGAGGTCTGGTACTTCGCGGCGATCTGGC
Source organism: Nonomuraea sp. NPDC001636 (assembly GCF_040298265.1). Lineage (NCBI taxonomy): Bacteria > Bacillati > Actinomycetota > Actinomycetes > Streptosporangiales > Streptosporangiaceae > Nonomuraea > Nonomuraea sp. NPDC001636. The sequence continues at coordinate 89,226 of NZ_JBEOZT010000027.1, read as the reverse complement.
TCTACCTGCTCGCCCAGCCCCCGCTCAGCAGGGACGACCTGGGCATCGGGGACGACACGTACTTCACCGCCGTCTGGGGACGGGTCATCACCATCGGGATCATGATGGCGTTCGTCGTCCGTGACATCCTGCGTCCGGACCGGGACGTGGTGCGCCAGGACGGCATCGACGACCAGGCGGGCGGGGTGTTCGACGACGCCCCCGACCGGTTCGTGCTGAGAACGAGATGATCACCCGCTCGGCCGCTCGGGACGCGCTGCTGCTGTGGCTCGGATCGCGCGCCGGGCTCCTGCTGTCGACGCTGCTCGGCCTGACCCTGGCCGAGTACGCCGGCAAGTGGCGCCAATGGGACGCCGGCCTGTTCGTCACCATCGCCCAGTACGGGTACGACGGCGAACCGGGCAAACCACGCGACGACGGCCTGCCCGCGTTCTTCCCCGGCTTGCCGGTCGCGCTGCGGGCGGTGCATCTCGTGGTGCCCGACTGGGCGATCTGCGGCCTGCTGATCTCGCTGGTCGCCGGGGCGGTGGCCATGGTCGCGCTGGCCCGGCTGGCCGAGTTCGAGGGCGCGACCGGCTGGATGGCGGTCCTGGCGCTGCTGCTGTTCCCGATGGCCGTGTTCCTGGCGGCGGGCTACAGCGAGTCGCTGTTCCTGGCCTTCGCGATCCCCGCGTGGCTGGCCGCCCGGCTCGGACGCTGGCCGCAGGCCGTCCTGCTGGCGGCGGGGGCGTCGTGCGTGCGGATCACCGGCCTGTTCCTGGCGGTCGCGCTGGCGGTGGAGTTCGTCAGGAGCAAGGAGTCGTGGCGGCGGGCCGGCTGGCTGGCGGTGCCGTTCCTGCCGCTGGCGGCGTACTCCTTCTACCACTACCGGCGCTCGGGCGACTGGCTGGCGTGGAAGCACGCGCAGGAGGCCGGCTGGGGACGCGACTTCGTCTGGCCCTGGGAGGCGTGGCGCACGACGTGGAACTCGGCCATGGGCACCGACGACTTCGCGGTGGCCTTCCGCATGGAGATCGCCGGGGCCGTGCTGGCGGTGGGCGTGCTGGTGTGGCTGCTGGCGCTGCGCAGGTGGAGCGAGGCCGTCTACTGCGGGTTGCAGGCGGCGGCGCTGATGACCTCGGCGTACTACCTGTCGATCCCGCGCTCGCTGCTGTTGTGGTTCCCGCTGTGGGTCCTGGTCGCCAAGGTCGCGACCAGGAAGCCGTGGGTGATCGTGCTGTACGCGGCGATCTGCGGGCCGCTCATGTACCTGAACGCGGCCCGCTTCCTCACGGGCGCCTGGGCGGGCTGAGATCTCTACCCGTTTCTTCGCCTCGGTAATCCAGGGAAGTTATCCACAGGCTGTGTGTTTTCGGTCGGGAGACGTTCAGAGGTTCTTGCGCAGGAACGCGATGTCGTCGGCCTGGCCCTCGCCCGGCGTCTCCACCACGACCGGGGCGCCCGCCGCGCGGCAGACCGCCAGGATCAGCTCCGGGTCGATCTTCCCCTGACCCAGGTTGGCGTGCCGGTCGGCGCCGGAGTCGAAGTCGTCGCGCGAGTCGTTGCAGTGGACGAGGTCGATGCGGCCGGTGATCGCCTTGACCCGCTCGACCAGGTCGACCAGCTCCTCGCCGCCCGCGTGCGCGTGACAGGTGTCGAGGCAGAAGCCCACGTCGAAGCCGTCGAGCGCGTCCCACAGACGGGCGATGCGCTCCAGCTTGCGGGCCATGGCGTTGCCGCCGCCCGCGGTGTTCTCGATGAGCACGGGGATCGGGCACTCCATGCGCTCGAACACCTTGCGCCAGTTGTCGAAGCCCACCTGCGGGTCGTCGCTCTTGTTGACGTGGCCGCCGTGCACGACCAGGCCCTTCGCGCCGAGCCCCGCGGCCGCCTTGAGGTGCTGTTCGAGCAGCTTGCGGCTGGGGATCCTGATGCGGTTGTTCGTCGTGGCGACGTTGATCAGGTAGGGGGCGTGGATGTAGACGTCGACGCCCTCGACCGGCTTGTCCGGCAGCACCGGCTTGGCGTAGCCCTGCGGGTCGCCGAGGAAGAACTGCACGACCTCCGCGCCGATCCGTTCGGCGTGAGCGGCGGGATCGTCCTGGTCGACGTGAGCTCCGATACGCACCATGTCAAGGAGCTTATCCGTTTGGCGGAACCGCCTCCGGGAAGACGCCCGGCACCCCCTACCCCGAGGAGAGCGCACATGACACGCTGGCGGCTGCGGGCGCTGATCTTATTGGTCTACGTGATCATCGGAATCTACGTCGCCTGGCTCCACGACTACATCACCCCGGGTCTCCTCCGGGACGTCGCCGAGGCCCTGCTCGCGGTGTTCCTCTGGTTCCTGGTGCTGCTCGGCATCGACCTGCACATCGGCAGGTGAGCCACATATACCCGACGGCCCCGGCGTCACCGGGGCCGTCAGCCGGGCGAGCGGCCCGTCAAGGATGCGGCAGGAAGCCGCCGTGGGCGATGCCGAGCACGGCCCCCACGAACGAGGCCACCAGGCCGACGATGTTGACCGAGCGCTGAGGCGTGGTCACCGAGATGTACTGCGAGTAGAGCCCGGTCCCGAAACCGAGCGTGCCGATCCAGGACGAGATCACGTGGGCGGCGGGGAAGAACGCGGCGACGAACGCCACGAGCCCGCACACCAGTGTCGCGATCGCCAGGCCGTTCTCCACCGGGTGAGAGCGTCCGTCGGTGTTGAGCGTGAGCCTGAACCGCTCCCTCTCCGAGGGATGAAGCACATGTGGCACAGCCGCCACCCCCTTGGTTTCCTACAGGCCTTCCCACCTACTCGTGGCTGGTAACCTGGGCAGCGCTGCGTTGTGATGGGTGAACCATCGCCCCGGGGCGCCGAAATGGGGCGCCGCGGCCTGACGTCAGCGTCCTCCTGTCACGGCAGAGTGTCGTGACCGCAAAAGTCCAGAGGAGGTTGGAGTCCCGCATGCGTCGTTACGAAGTAATGGTCATTCTGGACCCTTCGCTCGATGAGCGCACTGTCGCGCCGTCCCTCGACCAGTTCCTCACCGTGGTCCGCAACGACGGCGGCACCGTGGAGAAGGTCGACGTCTGGGGCCGTCGCCGTCTCGCCTACGACATCGACAAGAAGTCGGAAGGCATCTACGCCGTCATCGACCTGTCCGCGGAGCCCGCGACGGTCAAGGAGCTCGACCGCCAGATGAACCTCAACGAGGGCATCCTGCGCACCAAGGTCCTGCGCCCGGACGTGCACTAGCCACAGGAAAGCCGCGAAGCGGGCCGTCCCTCCGGGAGGCGGCTCAACGAGCGGGTTTCTTGTTGACGACCACCGGCTTTTTGTCGGAGAGCACCCGTACTCTGAGCCGTAACCCAAGCGAAGGCGTGCAGGAAGGCGAGCGCTAGCCATGGCAGCAGGCGACACCGTAATCACCATCGTCGGCAATCTTGTCGACGACCCGGAGCTGCGCTTCACCCCGACGGGTCAAGCGGTGGCTCGATTCCGCATCGCGTCCACTCCGCGGTTCATGGATCGCCAGACCAACGAGTGGAAGGATGGCGAAAGCCTCTTCCTGACCTGCAACGTGTGGCGGCAGGCGGCGGAGAACGCCGCCGAGAGCCTCCAGCGCGGCATGCGGGTCATCGTGCAGGGGCGGCTCAAGCAACGGTCTTACGAGACCAAGGAAGGCGAGAAGCGCACGGTCTATGAGGTCGAGGTCGACGAGGTCGGCCCGTCCCTGCGCAACGCCACGGCCAAGGTCAACCGCACCACCCGCCAGGGTGGCGGCGGTGGTGGCGGCGGCTTCGGCGGCGGTCCCGCCGACGACCCGTGGGCCTCTGCCTCGCCCGCCCCGCCCCAGGGCGGCGGCTACCAGGGCGGCGGCGGCGGCTTCGGCGGCGGTGGCGGCAACCAGGGCGGCGGCTTCGGCGGCGGCAACGACTTCAGCGACGAACCGCCTTTCTAACACCTGTCCACAAGCCCGAGTCCATTCCCGCCCGAAAGGCGGGGCTCTGAGAGGAGCACCACGATGGCTAAGCCGGCACTGCGCAAGCCCAAGAAGAAGGTTTGCCTGTTCTGCCACGACAAGATCTCATACGTCGACTACAAGGACACGGCGCTGCTGCGGAAGTTCATCTCCGACCGCGGCAAGATCCGTGCGCGCCGGGTGACGGGCAACTGCACCCAGCACCAGCGCGACGTGGCGACCGCGATCAAGAACGCCCGTGAGGTGGCTCTGCTGCCTTACACGAGCACCGCGCGCTAAGGAGGTCTGTCGACATGAAGCTCATCCTCACCAACGAGGTCTCCGGCCTCGGCGCCCCTGGCGACGTCGTCGAGGTCAAGGACGGCTACGGCCGTAACTACCTCATCCCGCGCGGCTACGCCATGCGCTGGACGCGTGGCGCCGAGCGCCAGATCGAGACCATCAAGAAGGCTCGCGACGCTCGCGAGATCCGCGACCTCGGCACCGCCAAGGAGGTCGCCGGCCAGCTCGGCGCCCTGCGCGTGCGGCTGTCCACCCGCGCGGGCGAGTCGGGCCGGCTGTTCGGCTCGATCACCACGGGCGACATCGCCGACGCCGTCAAGGCGGCCGGTGGCCCGATCCTCGACCGCCGTCGCATCGAGATCCGCAACCCGATCAAGAGCGTCGGGTCGCACAAGATCACCGTCAAGCTCCACCCCGAGGTGTCGGCGTCCGTCGACGTCGACGTCGTGGCCGGCTGACGAACGCTGATCAAGCCCCTCTCCGCCAGGAGGGGGGCTTTTTCGCGTTCCGGGGGCGGCCGCCACGGCGGCGCGTTCCCTGCGGGACCGGCTGCCCTGGTGACCTGCGCACTTAATTCCTATCGGGGCCGCGTAGAATGCCTGCGTTCTTTGTGTGTGTTTCCCCCTGGAGGCTCTGCCATGGCCCGTTCCACGATGCTGCTTGCGATCGGTGTGCTCGCGGTAGGGGCCGTCGCATGTGCCCCGGCCGACCAACCGGCCGCCACGGCGACCGGTTCCGCCCCGACCGGCTCCGCGGCGGCCGACGCCTGCGCCAAGGACCAGCTCAAGCTCGTCAACGGCGGCAAGCTGACCGTCGGCACCGACAAGCCGGCCTACGAGCCGTGGTTCAAGGACGACGACCCGAGCAACGGCCAGGGGTTCGAGAGCGCGGTGGCGTTCGCGGTGGCCGGTGAGCTCGGCTTCGACCGGACCGAGGTGGAGTGGAGCACGGTCAAGTTCGACTCCGCGTTCGCGCCCGGGGCCAAGCAGTTCGACTTCGACGTCAACCAGGTCTCGATCAACCCCGACCGCGCCAAGGCGGTCGACTTCAGCAAGGGCTACTACACGGTCAAGCAGGCCGTCGTGGCGATCAAGGGCAGCAAGTTCGCCGAGGCCAAGAGCCTGGCCGAGCTCAAGGACGCCAAGTTCGGCGTCCAGGTGGGCACGACGTCGCTGGCCGGCGTCAAGGACGTGATCAAGCCGTCCGCCGAGCCCAACGTCTACAACGACCAGGTCGACGCCGTGAACGCGCTGAAGAACAAGCAGGTGGACGCGATCGTCGTCGACGTGCCCACCGCGTTCTACGTGACGGCCGCGCAGGTGGAGAACTCCAAGATCGTCGGCCAGTTCAGCTCGACCGGCGGCACGCCGGAGGAGTTCGGGCTGGTCATGGAGAAGGGCAGCGCGCTCAAGCCCTGCCTCGACAAGGCCGTCGACTCGCTGAAGTCGAAGGGTGAGCTGGCGAAGATCGAGCAGGAGTGGCTGGGCTCGGCGGCGGGCGCGCCCGAACTGTCGTGAGCCCGACCAGTGAGCCCGTGAGCGAGCACGTCCCCTCGCAACGGCAGCTTGAGCGCGAGCGCGTCCGCAGGTCGCGGGCGCGCCGCTCGGCCTCGATCGCGACGGCCTCGACGATCGTGTTCGTCGTCCTGGTCGCCGTCCCGGTCACGAACTCGCCCGGCTGGCCCCGGGTCCAGGAGGCGTTCTTCGCGCCCGAGTGGTTCGTCGCCGCGCTGCCCAAGGTGCTGGAAGGGTTCCTGCTCAACGTCAAGATGTTCCTGATCGCCGAGCCGCTGATCCTGATCGTCGGGCTGCTGGTGGCGCTGGCCAGGGGCATCACCGCGCCCGCGTTCTTCCCGATCAGGGCCCTGGCCACGCTGTACACCGACGTCTTCCGCGGCGTGCCGACGATCCTGGTCATCTACCTCATCGGGTTCGGGCTGCCCGCGCTGCGGTTGCAGGGCATCCCGACCGACCTGGCGACGCTGGGCGTGATCGCACTGACGCTGTCGTACGGCGCGTACGTGGCCGAGGTGTTCCGCTCCGGCATCGAGTCGGTGCATCCGAGCCAGATCGCCGCCGCCCGCTCGCTGGGCCTGAGCCACTTCAAGGCCATGCGGTTCGTGGTGCTGCCGCAGGCCACCCGCCGGGTCGTGCCGCCGCTGCTCAACGACTTCGTCTCGCTGCAGAAGGACACCGCGCTGGTGGCCACCATCGGGCCGCTGGAGGCCCTCAGGCAGGCCCAGATCATCGCCACCAGCAAGTTCAACTACACCCCCTACCTGGTCGCCTCGCTGGTGTTCATCCTGCTCACGATCCCTATGGCCAGGTTCACCGACCACCTGGCCGCCCGTACGCGCAGGAGGCGTGGCGCATGAGCCTGCTGACCATCGAAGGGGTGTGGAAGAACTTCCACGGCCACAGCGTGCTGCGCGGGATCGACCTCGAGGTGCAGCCGCACGAGGTCGTCAGCCTGATCGGCGCGTCCGGGTCGGGCAAGTCCACCCTCCTGCGCTGCGTGAACCTGCTGGAGACCGTCGACGACGGCGCCATCCACCTCGACGGCCAGGAGATCACCGACCCCCGCGTGGACGTCGACGACGTGCGCAAGCGGCTCGGCATCGTCTTCCAGGCGTTCAACCTGTTCCCGCACATGAGCGTGCTCGACAACGTCACGCTGGCGCCGCGGCGGGTGCTCGGGACGTCCAAGGAGCAGGCCGAGGAGCAGGCGCACGAGCTGCTGGCCAGGTTCGGGCTGGCGGCCAAGTCCGGCGCGTACCCCGACCAGCTGTCGGGCGGGCAGCAGCAGCGGGTCGCGGTCATCCGGGCGCTGGCCATGCAGCCCAGGCTGATGCTGCTCGACGAGGTCACCTCGGCGCTCGACCCCCAGCTGGTGGTGGAGGTGCTGGGCATCGTCAGGGAGCTCAAGGAGTCGGGGATGACGATGATCCTCACGACCCACGAGATGAGCTTCTGCCGCGACATCTCCGACACCGTGTGCTTCCTCGACGGCGGGGTGCTGGTGGAGAAGGGCCCGCCGGAGAAGATCTTCGCCGCGCCGGAGCAGCCGCGGACCAGGGAGTTCCTGCGCAGCGTGCTCGAATCCGGACGCCTCTAGCGGCGGTGGCGGCCCCGGCCGTGTTCGGCCGGGGTGTCCCGCGGGGTGGCCAGCAGGCTGTTGCGGCGGCCGTACAGAAGGTAGACCAGCAGGCCGAAGGCCATCCACAGGACGAACCACGCCCAGGTGAGCAGGCGCAGGTTGAGCATCAGCCACAGCGTGGCGACCAGCGACAGCGCGGGCAGCAGCGGCGAGAGTGGCACGCGGAAGCCGCGTTCCAGGTGCGGCATGCGCCGCCGCATCACGATCACGCCCGCCGCCACGAACAGGAACGCGAACAGCGTCCCGATGACGACCAGTTCCTGCATGGTGAGCACCGGGACGAACTCGGCCAGCACGATCGCGATGCACCCGATCACCAGCGTCACCCGCGACGGGGTGTGGTACTTGCGGCTGACCGTGGCCAGGCCGCGCGGGATCAGCCCGTCGCGGGCCATCGAGAACAGCACCCGCGTCTGACCCACGATCAGTACCAGGATCACGGTGGTCAGCCCGAGCACCGCCCCCGCGTCGATGACGTGCACCATCCAGTCCACGCCCACGGCACGGAACGCGCTGGACAGCGGCGCGTCCCCGCTGATCTTCGTGTACGACACCATGCCCACCATGACCAGCGCGACCGCCAGATAGATGACCGTGGCGATCACCAGGCTGCGGATCATGCCCTTGGGCACGGACTTCGGCGCGTTGACGCTCTCCTCGGCCGAGGTCGCGACGATGTCGAAGCCGATGTAGGCGAACGCGATCGCCGAGGCCGCGGCGAAGACGCCGAACCAGCCGAAGGCCATGCCGTGCCCGGCGAAGACCTCGATGACGGTCTGCGGGCGGACGGGCAGGGCCTCGGGCTCGACGTAGAAGTCGCCGTAGTTGGCCACGTCGATGTGGGTCAGGCCCACGACGATGACCGCCCCGATGGCCAGCAGCTTGGCCGACACCATGATCCACAGTGCCCGGAGCCCCACCCGCGCGCCGAGGGCCACGATGCCCGTGAGCAGCACCAGGATGACCAGGACGAGCACGTCGTCCACACGTTGAGGCACCCGCACGCCGAAGTCGGCGACCGCCTTGACCGCGATGGACGCCCACGCCCTGGCCACCACCGCGGCGGCGAACTGCAGCTCCAGGATCAGCGCCCAGCCGATGATCCAGGCCCAGACCTCGCCGAAGATGACGTACGTGAAGGTGTAGGCGCTGCCCGACGTCGGCATCGTGGACGACAGCTCGGCGTAGCACAGGCAGGCGAGCAGGCACGCGATGCCGGCGATCATGAACGACAGGATCACGCCGGGACCGGCCATGGTGTGGGCCTGCTCGCCGGCGATGCTGAAGATGCCGGCGCCGATGATCACACCGAGACCGAGAACGACGAGGTCGGCCGGGCGGTAGACCTCGGACAGGCTGTGCCGGGCGCCGGTGCGTAACCCGGTCGCCTCTGACGGTGGCAGTCGTCGAAGAATCGTGGACACGGAACACCCCGCTCAGGGAACTCGCCCACTCTGTCTCACCACTTGGACAACGGCAAGCACAGGACGATTACGGTGACCCGGCGTCCGGGCGTCCGCAGGGGGGACGCGGCCGGTCGGATCGGCTACGCGCCGGTCACCAGCCAGGCCGTGCCGGCCGCGCGCCGCCCGAGGGTGACCAACCGGGCGACCATCCACACCCCGAGCGCGCACCAGAGCGCCACCACGCCGAACCCGGCGGCCAGGAACGCCGCCGGCAGGTACGCCAGCGTCGTCCACACCCCCGCCCAGGCCAGGTAGCGCTGGTCGCCCGCGCCGATGAGCACGCCGTCGAGCACGAACACCACCCCGCAGATCGGCTGGAACAGCGCGACCGGCCACAACACGGCCAGCAGCTCACCGGTCACGGCCGGGTCGGCGCCGAACAGGCCGGGCAGCAGCGGCCTGGCCGCCACGACCACCACGCCGAGCGCCAGGCCCGACCACAGGCCCCACTGCATCATCCGCCTGGTCGCGGCCCTGGTGGCGACCGTGTCCCCGGCGCCGAGCGAGCGTCCGGTGATGGCCTGGCCGGCGATCGCGATCGCGTCCAGGGCGAAGGCCATCAGGTTCCACACCTGGCCGGCGATGGCGTACGCGGCCAGTTCGGCCTGGCCCATCCTGGTGGCGACCACCGTGCCCACGATGAGCACGATCCGCAGGCACACCGTACGGATGAGCAGCGCGAAACCGGCCGTACCGGCCTGCCGGACGCCCGCCAGGTCGGGCATGAGCGGTGTGCCGAGCCGTCGGGCGCCCCGGACCACCACGACCAGGTAGACGGCCGCGCCCAGCGTCTGGGCCAGCGTGGTGCCCCACGCGGACCCGGCGATGCCCCAATGCAGCCCGAGCACGAACCAGGCGTTCAGCGCCGCGTTCAGCGCGAACGAGCCCACGGCCACCACCAGCGGCGTGACGGTGTCCTGAAGGCCGCGCAGCACCCCGGTGCCCGCCAGCACGACCAGCATGCCGGGCGCGCCGAGCAGGCTGATCCGCAGGTACGTCACGGCCAGCGCGGCCTGGTCGGGACCGGCGCCGAACAGGTCCACCATGGCCGGGGCGAGCGGCCAGCCCAGGGCGATGAGCACGACGCCGATGGCCAGGGCGAGCCAGATGCCGTCCACGCCGTTGCGCATGGCCCGCCCGTGGTTGCCGGCGCCGCTCTGCCGCGCCACGGACGCCGTCGTGCCGTACGCCAGGAAGACGCAGAGGTTCACCAGCGTCGCCAGGACGGCCCCCGCCACGCCCAGCGCGCCCACGGCGGTGGTGCCGAGGCCGTGGCCGACGATGGCGTAGTCGGCGAGCAGGAAGAGCGGCTCGGCGACCAGCGCACCGAACGCCGGCAGCGCGAGCCGCAGAATCTCCCGGTCCCGGGGTGTAATGGGCATTTGTCTATTATGGCCATTACACGGCGTGTCGGGCCAACTTTCTTTCCTCCACAGTCGGTGGACACTGTTTGCCCAGGTCAGACGATGATCGGTGCATATCCGAAAGAGTTATCCCCAGGCTCGTCCACAGAGCTTTCACACCCTGAGCGCGATAGTGCACAGCTCACCCACAGCGTTGTCCACAGGCCGCGTTGCCCTCACGCGCCGAACGAGCGAAACTGTCACACCGGTCGGCTACAAGTGGGGGTGGTGCGACCGCCTGCGAGGTTGTTCGAGGGGGCGCGGTGAGCATTGACGAAGAGGGCGGCGGAGGCCCCGGTTTCGAGCGCACCCCGCCGCACAACATCGAGGCCGAGCAGTCGGTGCTCGGCGGCATGCTGCTGTCCAAGGACGCCATCGCCGACGTCGTCGAGATCCTGCGGTCCGACGACTTCTACCGGCCCGCCCACCAGATGGTCTACGACGTCATCACCGACCTCTACGGCCGCGGTGAGCCCGCCGACGCCGTCACCGTCTTCGACGAGCTGCAGAAGCGCGGCGAGATGGCCCGGGTGGGCGGCGCCGCATACCTCCACACGCTCACGGCGGTCGTCCCCACGGCCGCCAACGCCGGCTACTACGCCAAGATCGTGCGCGAGCAGGCGATCCTGCGTCGCCTCATCGAGGCCGGCACCCGCATCGTCTCCTTCGGCTACGGCGGCCAGAACGAGGAGGTCGACGACCTCGTCGACCGCGCCCAGGCGGAGATCTACAAGGTCACCGAGCGCCGCACGTCGGAAGACTACGCGCCGCTGGCCGACATCATGCCGGGCGCCCTCGACGAGCTGGAGGCCATCGGCAGCCGCGGCGGCCAGATGGTCGGCGTCCCGACCGGCTTCCAGGACCTCGACCAGCTCACCAACGGCCTCCACCCAGGCCAGATGATCGTCGTGGCCGCCCGCCCGGCCATCGGCAAGGCGCTGGCCCTGGACACTCCGCTGCCCACGCCGACCGGCTGGACGACGATGGGCGAGGTCGAGGTCGGCGACGAGCTGATCGGCGCCGACGGCAGGCCGACCAGGGTCGTCGCGGCGACCGGCGTGATGCACGACAGGCCGTGTTACGAGGTGGAGTTCAGCGACGGCACGGTGATCGTCGCGGACGCCCAGCACCAGTGGCGTACGTCCACGCGCGCGGCCAGGAAGGCGGCCGGCACGCAGCCGTCCTTCCACTGGACGGCGGAGGTGGTCCGGCGGGTCGAAGGGGCCCGCCACGCGGCGTCCGGGCATCCCGACCGGCTGGTGACGCATCGCGAGGCCCTTGAGACCGTGGGGGAGGAGTTCCGCAACGTCCTCCACACCGTCCAGCGGCAGGTGGGCCCGATGGAGAAGGTCCTCACCGCCGTGGGCGGCCCGATCAGGAGCTACTCCTGGCACGCCCCTGCCTATCGGGCGGGCGAGCTCTACAGCGCTCTGTACACGCGGATCACCACACCGAAGAACGCCGCCACCACCGCGGAGCACCAGCAGGTCGTGACGACGGAGGAGATCGCCGCCACCCTCCGCTGCGCGACCGCCGACCGGCGGCCCAACCACGCGGTGGCGGTGGCCGCGCCGTTCGCGCTGGAGGAGCGGGAGCTTCCGCTGTCCCCGTACGTGCTCGGCGTGTGGCTGGGCGACGGCCACAGCGCGGCCGCGCGGTTCTCGACCATGGACCCGGAGATCATCGAGAACATCGAGGCCGAGGGGGTCCGGGTCACCCGCGTGGGCTCCTCGATCTCCTACCAGATGACCCTTCCGGAGCCGCCGCCGTCCCGGCGGGCATGCGTGGTGTGCGGCGCCGGGTTCGTGCCCAAGACCTCGCAGGTCCGCACCTGTGGAAGGAGCTGCGGCGCGAGGGTCCGGTCGCTCTCCGAGCCGGTGGCCGCGCCCACGTGTCCCGACTGCGGCGGCCGATCAAGCGGGCTGCGGCGGTGTCAGGCCTGCCATCTCGAACACGGCACCGTCCAGGGCATCCTTCGTACTCTTGGCGTTCTCGGTGACAAGCACATCCCCGCGAGCTACCTGCGGGCCTCCGAGGGGCAACGACGAGCCCTGCTGGCCGGGCTGCTCGACTCCGACGGTTACGTCAGCGCCGCGGGGCAGATCCAGTTCGCCGTCACCAGCAAGCGCCTCGCCGCCGACGTGCACGAGCTGGTGCTGAGCCTCGGCTACAAGGCCACCATGCGCACCAAGCCGGTCAGAGGCAGGTCCGAGGAGAGCTCGACCTGCTACATGATCGATTTCACCACCTCCGACAAGGTCTTCCGGCTGCCGAGGAAGGCCGACAGGCAGGTCGGCGCCACCCATCCCAAGACTCTGGTCCGCTACATCGTCGATGTTCGGAAGATCGAGAGCCGTCCGGTGCGCTGCGTCGAGGTCGACAACGCGGACCACATGTACCTGGCCGGCCGGGCCTGCATTCCCACCCACAACAGCACGTTGGGCCTCGACTTCGCACGGTCTGCGGCGATCAAGCATGGAATGACCACCGTCATCTTCTCGCTGGAGATGTCCCGCAACGAGATCACCATGCGTCTGCTGTCCGCCGAGGCCAGGGTCGCCCTGCACGCCATGCGCTCGGGCATGATGGGCGACGACGACTGGACCCGTCTCGCGCGCAGGATGAGCGAGGTGGCCGAGGCGCCACTGTTCATCGACGACTCGCCCAACATGTCGATGATGGAGATCCGGGCCAAGTGCCGGCGGCTCAAACAGCGCAACGACCTGCGGTTCGTGGTCATCGACTACCTCCAGCTCATGAGCTCGCCGAAGAAGACCGAGAGCCGCCAGAACGAGGTCTCGGAGATCTCCCGTGCGATCAAGCTGCTGGCCAAGGAGCTGGAGGTGCCGGTCATCGCCATCTCGCAGCTGAACCGAGGCCCCGAGCAGCGCACGGACAAGCGGCCGGCGGTCAGCGACCTTCGCGAGTCGGGCTGCCTGACCGCCGCCACCCGCATCATGCGCGCCGACACCGGCGCCGAGGTGTCGATCGGCGAACTGCTGGAGAGCGGCGCGCGCGACATCCCGGTGTGGTCGCTCGACGAACGGCTGCGGCTCGTGCCGCGCACGATGACACACGCCTTCCCGAGCGGGGTCAAGGAGGTCTTCCGCCTGCGTCTGCGCTCCGGACGTGAGATCGAGGCCACCGCGAACCACCCCTTCCTGACCTACGACGGCTGGCGGCCGCTGGGTGAGCTGACCACCGGGTCCAGGCTGGCGGTCCCACGCCACGTTCCGGCCCCGCAGGGCCTCCAGGAGTGGCCGGAGGCGGAGATCGTGCTGCTCGCGCACATGATCGGCGACGGCTCCTTCGTCGAGCGTCAGCCGATCCGCTACGCGAGCACGGACGAGGCCTGCCTGACGGCGGTGACGCGGGCGGCCGAGCACTTCGGGATCAGTGCCGTCCGCGATGAGTACGCTGCCGCACGGGTCACCACCTTGAGGTTGCCGGCTCCCCACCGGCTGACTCACGGCAGGCGCAACCCCGTCGCCGCCTGGCTGGACGGCTTGGGGCTCTTCGGGTCGCGGAGCCATGAGAAGTTCGTCCCTGATGGAGTCTTCTCCCTGCCCAAGAAGCAGATCGCGCTGTTCCTGCGGCACCTGTGGGCCACCGATGGCTGTGTGTGGTGGGACGCGAAGAGCGGTCAGTCGAGGATCTACTACGCCTCGACGAGCCGCAGGCTGGTCGACGACGTGGCTCGGCTGCTCCTCCGGTTCAACGTGATGACCCGCGTGAAGGAGGTGCGGAAGGACGGCCACAGGCCCGGATACCAGTTGGTCGTCTACGGTGCCGAGAACCAGCTGCGGTTCCTGGACGAGGTGGGCGTGCACGGCGAGCGGTCGGCGCAGGCGGACGCGTCCGCGGGCCGGCTGCGGGAGATCAAGGGCAACACCAATCTGGACACGGTTCCCCGCGAGATCTGGGACCGCGTGCGCGGCGTGCTGTCGGAGCGCGGCACGACTCACCGGGAGTTCTCCGCCCGGCTCGGCACCCAGTTCTGCGGCAGCACGTTGGGGAAGCACGCGCCGAGCCGGGAACGTCTGGGCAAGGTGGCTTCGATCCTCGACGACGCCGACATGGAGATGCTGGCGACGAACGACGTGTTCTGGGACGAGGTCGCATCGATCGAGAGCCTGGGCGATCAGCCGGTGTTCGACGCCACGGTCCTCGGCACCCACAACTTCGTCGCCAACGGCATCGCGGTGCACAACAGCATCGAACAGGACGCCGACATGGTCATCCTGTTGCACCGCGAGGACGCCTACGAGCGGGAGTCCCCCCGGGCCGGTGAGGCCGACCTGATCGTGGCCAAGCACCGTAACGGCCCCACCGCCACGGTGACCGTGGCCTTCCAGGGGCACTACAGCCGTTTCGTGGACATGGCCCAGCACTGAAGGTGAAAGCCCGGTCAAGGTGTGACAAACCAGACAGCGCGGAAGGGATGGCGATCGATCATCGGGGCGCTTTACCCGATGACTGAAGCAAAGGGGAGAACGCCATGACCATCCTGATCGCCTACGACGGCTCGGCCGACTCGCGCAGCGCCATCGAGTTCGCCGCCAAGCATCTGGCCGCCCAGCCGGCCGTCGTCGTCACCGTCTGGGAGCCGCTGCTCGTGCAGATCAGGAAGCACCCGCTGGCGGCGGGGGCGATCTCCCCCGAGACCGAGACCGAGGGGCAGGCCCAGGCCGAGTACTACGCCAAGGAGGGCGCCGAGCTGGCCACCGCCGCCGGGCTGCCCGAGGTGAGCTACCGCGCGGTCGCCGACAACGAGTCCATCTGGAAGACGATCGTCGACGTGGCCGACGAGCTGGACGCCTCGCTCATCGTGACCGGTTCGCGTGGCCTGGCGGGGGTCAGGTCGGTGCTGCTCGGCAGCGTGTCCAACCATGTGCTGCACCACGCCCACCGGCCGACGCTCATCGTTCCGCCGGTTGCGCAGCCGAAGGCGTGACGCAGCAGACCTTGGGTGGGGACAGCCGGGTGTCCATGCGACGGGCGCCCGGTCCCTCCTCGCCGAGCCGGTCGCGGGGGTTGGCCACCGGGCACCGGTCGAGTGACAGGCAGCCGCAGCCGATGCAGTCGGTCAGGTCGTCGCGCAGCCGCTGAAGCTGTTCGATGCGGTCGTCGAGCTCGCCGCGCCAGGCGGCCGACAGCCTGGCCCAGTCCTCGCGGTTGGGGGTGCGCCCGTCGGGCAGCTCGGAGAGCGCGTCCTTGATGGTCGCGAGGGGGATGCCGAGGCGTTGGGAGAGCCGGATGAAGGCGACCCTGCGCAGCGTGTCGCGGTGGTAGCGGCGCTGGTTGCCGGCCGTGCGGCGGCTGGCGATGAGCCCCTTGGTCTCGTAGAAGTGCAGCGCTGAGACGGCCACGCCGCTGCGCTCGGCGAGCTGTCCGACCGTCAGTTCTCTGCTGTTCCAGGCGACCATACCTGAAGCTTACTTGAGGGTTCGTTCGAAGAACGTCTCCAGCACGACGACGGTCTGGGTGCCGGTCACGCCGTCCACCTCGAAGATCTGGCGCAGGACGTCCTGGAGCTCCTTGGTGCTGGACGTGCGCACCTTGAGCAGCAGCGACGCGGGCCCGGCGATGACGTGGGCCTCCTCGACGGCCGGGATCCGCGCCAGCAGGCCGGCGCTGTCGCCCATCCAGCTCGCGCCGTCCACCAGCACGTAGGCGGTCACCGTGCGGCCGAGGGCGTCCTGGTCGACCTCGATCGTGGTGCGCCTGATCACGCCGCGCTCGCGCAGCTTGCGTACGCGTTCGTGCGCGGCCCCGCTGGACAGCCCCACCGCCTTGCCGAGCGCGGCGTACGACTGCGTCGCGTCCTCCAGCAGCAGGCCGATCAGCGTCCTGTCGATCTCATCCATAACCGAATACTATCCGGTGAAATGTGCCGACGGCCGAATGCCGTATGGTGGCCGTCATGGACACGATTCCCACCGAGTTCGAGGTTCTGGACGAGCGCTTCGCCACGGTCGGCGGCGACGACCGGATCGAACGCCTCCACACGGGCACCCGTTGGGCCGAGGGCCCGGTCTACTTCCCGGCCGGCCGCTTCCTGGTCTGGAGCGACATCCCCAACGAGCGCATGCTGCGCTGGGACGAGATGACCGGCGCCGTGGGCCCGTTCCGGCAGCCGTCCGGCTACACGAACGGCAACACCCTCGACCGCGAGGGCCGGTTGATCTCGTGCGAGCAGGGCAACCGCCGCGTCACCCGCACCGAGCCCGACGGCTCGATCACCGTCATCGCCGACCGCTGGCAGGGCAGGCGCCTCAACAGCCCCAACGACGCGGTCGTGCGCTCCGACGGCTCGGTCTGGTTCACCGACCCCCCGTACGGCATCACCAGCAACTACGAGGGCGTCGTGGCCGAGCAGGAGATCGACGGCTGCCACGTCTACCGCGCCGACCCGGTGACCGGCGAGGTGCGCGTGGTGGCCGACGACTTCGTCCGCCCCAACGGCCTGGCCTTCTCCCTCGACGAGAAGCTGCTGTACGTCGCCGACACCAGGGCCAGGCACCTGCGCGTCTTCGAGGTGCGCGAGGACGGCACGCTGTCGGGCGGCCGGGTCTTCGCCGAGGGCACCCAGGCCGACAACTTCGACGGCATGCGCCTCGACGACCGGGGCCGGGTCTGGGCCGCGGCGGGCAAGGCGCTGCTCTGTTTCGACCCCGACGGCACCCTGATCGGCCGGCTCAGGCTGCCGGAGTTCACCGCGAACCTGGTGTTCGGCGGGCTGAAGAGGAACCGGCTGTTCATCGCCTCCTCCTCCTCGCTCTACTCCCTGATGACCAACGTCACCGGCGCCCGCCCGGTCTGGGCCCGCCGCTGACGTCCCTACTCCCACCGGAACAGCCGCACGGCCAGGCCGCCGAACACCGCCAGCCCCGCGGCCATCACCACCAGGTGCAGAAGCTGGGGGCTCTGCCCCGCCCAGGTGTCCTTGAGCGCCTGGGCGAACGGCCCGGCCACGGAGAAGTCGCTGACCTTGCGCAGGGCGTCCGGCATCATCTCGCGCGGCAGCCACATGCCGCCGACGAACATGAGCGGGAACATCACCGCCGACCCGATCCCCGAGGCCGCCTTCCCGTTGGGGGCCAGCGCCGCGATCACCAGGCCGATGGCCATCAGCGCGGCGGTGCCGAGCAGGAAGACGAGCACGAACCCGAGCCACTGCCGGGGCGCCGACGTCCCGAACGCCGCCATCCCGGCCACGATCAGCACGACCGTGGACACGGCCCCGACGGTCAGGTTGATCAGGAGCTGGACGGTCAGCAGCCGTCCGGGATGCACCGGCGTGGTGGACATGCGCCTGAGCACGCCCTGCTCCCGGTAGCCGGCCAGCACGGTGGGCAGCACGCTGCAGGCCAGCGTCAGCAGCGCGAGCAGGGTCATCATGGCCGGCATGTGGGCGTCCACCGACCGCAGGCCGGAGGCGTCGGGCTTGGTCATGTCCGGCACGCTGAGCCCCAGCACCAGCAGCAGGCCGACCGGCAACCCGATGGTGAAGATCATGAACGGCCAGTCCCGCAGGTGCAGCTTGGCCTCCACGAGCAGGATCTTCGTCATGACAACTTCCTTCCGGTGAGCGCGAGGAACGCGTCGTCCAGGGTCGCCTGCTCGATGCGCAGGTCGGCGGGGATGATCTGGTGCTGCGCCAGGGCCAGCGTGACCACGTGGGCGAGGTTGCCGGTGCCGGACACCGAGACCTGCCCGCCGTGCCGGACGACCTCGCGCACCTCGGGCAGCGCCAGCAGCACGGCGTCGTCCAGCGGGCCGGAGGGGCGGAACCGTACGTGCTGCTCGGCCCCGACCTGGGCGATCAGCCCCGCGGGCGTGTCGGTGGCCACCACCTTGCCCGCGTCGATGAGCGCGAGCCGGTCGCAGAGCCGCTCGGCCTCCTCCATGAAGTGGGTGACCAGCACGATCGTCACGCCCGAGTCGCGCACCTGCTCGATCAGCTCCCAGGTGTCCCTGCGGGCCTGCGGGTCGAGGCCGGTGGTCAGCTCGTCGAGCACCGCCACCCGCGGCCGGCCCACCAGCGCCAGCGCGACCGACAGCCGCTGCCGCTGGCCGCCGGACAGGCTCTTGAAGGCGGCGTCCCGCTTGTGCGCCAGACCGACGTGTTCGAGCAGTTCCCGCCAGTCGGCCGGGTCGGGGTAGAAGGAGGCGTACAGGTCCAGGGCCTCCCAGACCTTGATCTTCTCCGGCAGCGCGGCGCTCTGCAGCTGCATGCCGAGCACCTGGCGCAGCTCGTCGCGGTCGCGCCGGGGGTCCAGGCCGGCCACGCGTACGGTGCCGCCGTCCGCCGGGCGCATGCCCGCCACGCACTCCACGGTCGTGGTCTTGCCGGCGCCGTTGGGGCCGAGGATGCCGAAGATCTCGCCCTCGGCGACCTCGAAAGACACGTCGTCCACCGCGAGGTGGTTCGGATACTGCTTGCGCAGGTTCCGCACTTCGATCACCTTCATGGCTTCGACGCTAGGAGCTGCGGGTTTTCCGGGGAATCTCGGTAGATGCCGAGCAAGGGTGTATCTAGGTGCAATGTCCCCGGCGGGGATGTTGGCGCAGACTGGGAGCATGCTTCAACGGTTCGGGCAGGTCGCGGTGTTGTTCGCGCTGCTGCTGGGCGAGGTGGCGCTGATCCCCTTGGCCGGCGCCATGATCATGCTGTCGTTCGCGCTGGGGATGGTCTTCTTCTTCCCGTGGCAGGCCAGGCTGGTCAGGCGGACGGCCGAGCGGCACCGGCGCCTGCTGCGCGCGTGGACCGGCGTCGAGATCGAGGCGCCCTACCTGCCCGAGCCGCCGCCGCCGGTCCCCATGGCCGGCGGCCTCTACCGCGTCGATCGCACGCTGTACAAGTCGCCGCGCATGCCGGCCTGGAACGACCGGTTCAAGTGGCTGCTCACCGACCCGGCGACCTGGCGGGACACGCTCTGGCTGACGCTCGACCCGGTCGTCAAGATCGGCCTGCTGCCGCTGTTCGTCCTGCTCCCGGCGCGCGGTCTGCGTCTGTACGCCCTCACCGTCCGCCTCCTGCTCGGCGCCACCTCCGCCAGCCGCCTGGCCGTCCAGATCACCCATCTGCGGCAGGTGCGCAACCTCGCCGCCGACTCCCAGGCCGCCGAGATGCGCAGGATCGAACGCGACCTGCACGACGGCACCCAGGCCCGCCTGGTGGCCATCGGCATGACGCTGGGCGCGGTCGAGCAGCTCATCGACGACAACCCGGCCGCCGCCAAGGCACTGCTGGCCAAGACCAGGGACGCCTCCGCCGAGACCCTGACCGAGCTGCGTACCGTCATCCGCGGCATCCACCCGCCGGTGCTGGCCGAACGCGGCCTCGCCGACGCCGTGCGCGCCCTGGCCATGGACAGCCCGCTGCGCGTCAAGGTGGACGTCGAGCTGCCCCACCGCCTGGAACCCCCGGTGGAGGCGGCGGCCTACTTCGCGATCAGCGAACTGCTCGCCAACGCCGCCCGGCACAGCGGCGCCGAGTCGGTGGCCATCGACATCAGCGTCAACGGCGCGGCCCTGCGCGTCACCGTCAGCGACGACGGCATGGGCGGCGCCGACCCGGCCAAGGGCAGCGGCCTGACCGGCATCGAACGCCGTCTGGCCGCCTTCGACGGCGTGCTGGCCCTGCACAGCCCGCCGGGCGGCCCCACCACCGTCACCCTGGACATCCCGCACGTCCTGCCCGAGCAGGCCGACCAGGCGAAGCTGCCCCCCAAGAAGGCCGCCACGATCGCCGTCCTGTACGGCACGGCCTGGTGCCCGCTCTTCCCCCAGGGCCTCGTCACGGCCGTCTTCAAGGCGTTCCACATCGACGAGCGCAGCTGGTTCCTGGCCCTCTACCTGCCCGAGCCCCTGCAATGGCCGGTGATCGTGGCCAACATCGCCCTCGGCACGCTCATGTACATTGCGGCCATGCGCATCCGGCTCGTCCACAACAGAAGCCTCGTACTCGGCCGCGTCGGCGGTCTGGGGCCCTGCTGATGAAGCGGGTGCTCGTCGCCGAAGACCTCTACCTGCTCAGAGACGGCCTGGTCCACCTGCTGCAGGCGCACGGCTTCACGGTCGTCGCCGCCGTCGAGAGCGGGCCTGAGCTGCTGAAGGGCCTGCTGGAGCTGCGCCCCGACGTCTCGGTCGTCGATGTACGGCTGCCGCCCACGTTCACCGACGAGGGCCTGCAGGCCGCGCTGGCCGCCCGCGCGCAGATCCCGGGGCTGCCCGTCCTCGTGCTGTCGCAGCACGTCGAACAGCTCTACGCCCGCGAGCTGCTGGCCGACGGCTCGGGCGGCATCGGCTACCTGCTGAAGGACCGGGTGTTCAACGCGGAGCAGTTCGTCGACGCCGTGCGCAGGGTCGCCGAGGGCGGCACCGCGATGGACCCCGAGGTGATCGCCAAGCTGCTGGCCAGCAACGCCAGGAACGAGCCGCTGGCCGCGCTCACGCCCCGCGAGCGCGAGGTGCTGGAGGCCATGGCGGAGGGCCGCTCCAACGCCGCGATCTCCCAGCGGCTCTTCCTCAGCGAGAGCGCCGTCGCCAAGCACACGGCCGGCATCTTCGCCAAGCTCGGCCTGGCCCCCTCCGACGACGACAACCGCCGCGTCCTCGCCGTGCTCGCCTACCTGAACAGCCGCGCCTGACCGCCCTTCCGGCCCCATCAGGCCCATCCTGCACAGGGCGCCCAGCCGTGCCCGGACACAGCCGTAGTTGTCGGTGGGAGCGGCTATTTTCATAGAGGCACGGCGCGACGAAAGGGTGGATCCTCGTGAAGATCCGGGTTAACCGCGATGTACTGGCAGATGCGGTGGCATGGGCCGCCAGAGTCCTGCCCAGCCGCCCGGTGGTGCCCGTACTCTCCGGGTTGCTGCTGGAGGCGGGCGACGAGCTGAGCCTGTCCGCCTTCGACTACGACGTCTCCGCGCGCGCCCTGGTCGACGCCGACGTGGTCGAGCCCGGGAGCGTGCTCATCCCCGGCCGGCTGCTCGCCGAGATCAGCCGCAGCCTGCCGGCCGAAGACGTCGAGATCGTCACCGAAGGCGCCGAGGCCGTGCTGACCTGCGGAAGCGCCGAGTTCGGGCTGATCACGATGCCGGTCGAAGACTTCCCGGCCCTGCCGACGATGCCCCCGAGCATCGGCGCGATCGGCGGCGGCGTGTTCGCCTCCGCGGTGAGCCAGGTCGCGCCCGCCGCCAGCCGCGACGACACGCTGCCGATGCTCACCGGCATCCGGGTCGACATCGAGGGCGAGTCCGTGGCGATGGCCTCCACCGACCGCTACCGCATCGCCGCCCGCGACTTCACCTGGCGTCCGGCCGCGCCCGACGTCGCCGTCTCGGCCATGGTGCCGGCGAAGGTGCTGGTCGAGGTGGCCAAGTCGCTGCGCGGCGGCGAGGTGTCGGTCGCGATGGGCGACGGCGTGGCCGGGTTCGAGAGCGTCGGCCGCAGCACCACCGTGCGCCTGCTCGACGAGCAGTTCATCGACTACCGGGCCAGGCTGACCTCCGACTGGTCGATCAGGGCCGACATCGCGGTCACCCCGTTCGTCAACGCCATCAAGCGGGTGGCCCTGGTGGCCGAGCGCAACACCGCGATCCGGCTGTCGTTCACGCAGGGCCAGGTGCTGATCCAGGCGGGCGGCGGCGACATCGGGCGCGGCACCGAGGTGGTCCCGTGCGAGCTGCGCGGCGACGACATCCAGATCGCCTTCCAGTCGCAGTTCCTGCTCGACGGCCTGACCGGCATCGAGGGCGAGCTGGCCAGGATCAACATGGAGTCGCCGACCAGGCCCGCCCTCATCCAGGACGTGCCGGGCGACGCCCAGCCCGCCTTCCGCTACCTCGTCATGTCGTTGCGCCTGACCTGAGCGGCCCTCACTCCGCCGCGAGCGTCTGCCGCTCGGCGACCGCCTTGAAGACCCTCTTGAACTCCGCGTACGCCTGCTCGCCCACGGCCCGTGCGTGCGCGGCCTCCATCTCGGCGATGATCGCGTCCGACTTCGCCATGTGGTCCAGCGCCTTGTCCGTCGGCACGATCAGCTTGGCCCGGCGGTCGGCCGGGTCGGGCTGCCGCTCCACGTAGCCGAGCGCGACCAGCTCGTCCACCAGCGTGCCGATCACCTGCTTGTGCTGCCCCGACTGCGCGGCCAGGTCGGTCGCCCTGCTGCCCTCCTCGTCCAGGTAGGCCAGCACGGCGCCGTGCCGCGGCCGCAGCCCCGGATGCCCCTGCTCGGCCAGCTTGGCGAACAGCTCGCGCTGCAGGGCGAAGAGCGTGCGCCCGGCCAGGACGCCGAGGTCTGGTTCGTCCTGCTTGCGATGACTCCTGCGCACGTGTGGCCCTCCAATTAGTCACTGATTTTGACTGTCACTGATTCTTACTATATCGTCATGCCATGACCACGACGGTGGAACTCACCAGATTCAGAGTGTCCCCGGAACGCGCCGGCCAGTTGCTGGCGGCCCGTCCGGGCATGCTCGCCGACTTCGCGGCCGACCGTGCCGGTTTCCTCGGCGCCCGGCTGGTCCGCCTGTCCGACGACGAGTGGCTGGACATCGTCGACTGGCGCTCGGGCGACGACTTCGCCGCCTCCCGTGCCAAGGGCGCGAACCTGCCCGGCATCCAGAAGTTCTTCGACCTGATCGACGAGTTGATCTCTGCAGAAGAGGGGGCATTGCGATGACCATCCTGATCACCGGTGCCACCGGCACCGTCTCCGGGGCCGTGCTGAAGTCGCTGGGCGACCTGAGCGACGTGCGCGTCCTGGTGCGCGACGCGGCCAAGGCCCCCGAGGGCGTCGAAGTGGCCGTCGGCGACCTCGACCAGCCTGACACGCTCGACGCCGCCTTCGAGGGGGTCGACACCCTGTGGCTGCTGACCGCCATGGGCCCCCAGGCGCCCCATGCGAGCATGAACGCCCTCTGGGCGGCCCGGAAGGCGGGGGTGCGGCACGTCGTGCGCCTGTCGGCCATCGGAGCCGCGCACGACGCCCCCACGCGCAACGGCCGCCTGCACGCGCTCTCCGACGTCGAGCTGGCCGCCTCGGGCCTCGACTGGACCGTCATCCGCCCGGCCTTCTTCATGCAGAACCTGCTCGGCTCGGTGGCCGGCGACACCCTCTACGGCGGCACGGGCGAGGGCCGGATCGGACTGATCGACGTCCGCGACATCGGCGACTTCGCCGCCGCGGTGCTGCGCGACCCGGCGCCGCACAAGGGCCGCACCTACACGCTCACGGGCCCGGCCAGCATCTCGATGGGGGAGGCGGCCACCGCCCTGACCGAGGTCTACGGCACGCCGATCACCTACCAGCCCGTCGCCCCCGACGACGCCTACCGCTCGATGCTCGACGCCGGCCTGCGCGAGTGGGACGCGGCCGTCACCAGGGAATACCTCACGGCCTACGCCGCGAACTGGGGCGACCTGACGACGACGGCCTTCACCGACGTGACCGGCCGCCCGGGCCGCAGCTTCACCGAGTTCGCCAAGGACCATGCGGCCGAGCTGCGCCCCGCCGCCTGAGGGCCGGTCAGGAGTCGGTGAGGGCGATGAGGATGTGCTCCATGCACGCGTGCCCGGCCCGCTCGGCCGCGGTGGCGTCGCCGGCGGCGATGGCGCGGGCGATGGCGTCGTGCGGGATGTAGCTCTTGTTGAACGACGTGCCCGCGGCCGTGATGCTGGCCCGCAGAGCCGCCGAGAAGTCCTCGTAGAGGTCGATGAGCACGAGATTGTGGGTGGCGTGCGCGACCGCCATGTGGAAGGCGAGGTCGGCCTCGACGAAGAAGTCGGGGTCGTCCAGCTCCCAGGCGCGGTCGCGTTCGGCCAGCGCGGCCTCGATGCGGCGGATGTCCTCGTCGGTGCGGCGGGTCGCGGCCAGCCGGGCGGACTCGACCTCCAGCGCGCGTCGCACCTCAAGGATCTCCAGCTGCTCGGCCTGGCGCAGCCGGCGCAGCATCGCCCCCGACAGCTCACTGGTCGCCCGGACGTAAGTGCCGTCCCCCTGACGGCACTCCAGCAGCCCGGCGTGCGTCAACGCGCGCACGGCCTCGCGAACGGTGTTGCGTCCCACTCCGAGCTGCTCGGCGAGCACGGTCTCGGTGGGGATCTTGCCGTTCATCTGCCACGACCCTGAGGTGATCTGCTCCTTGAGCTGATCGATCACCTGGTCGACGAGCGAAGCCCGCTGCGCCGTACGCAGACTCACAGTCCGCCTCCTCCGGGGAAACCAATCATCCTATGAGTCAATGACTGGTCGACCCTAATTATTCCAGACTCAAAAGTCCAAATCTGGAGCTCCCGGAGGTTCAGTGCGCGACCGTGGCCTCGACCGTCACCCCTGCCAACGCGGAGCGAACTCCGGCAGCTTCAAGGGCTTTACGATATGCGGCGGTCTGCTGTGCTCTTGCCCCGACCCTGCCGTAAAGGTCACCCAGCTCGCGCCAGCAGCGGGCGGCCTGCCTGTCGGACCCGAACACCGGACGGTCGAGCGAGTCGAGCAGCTCGTGCGCGGTACGGAGCTGCGTCGTGGCACTGCCGTCGAGGTCGAGCGCGACGGTGGCGAGCACCAGGTTCGCCTCGGCCGGCGTGGTGCCCGAACCGTCGTGGGCCAGCCCCAGCGCCGTGGTGGCCAGCTCGGCGGCGCCCGCCTGGTCGCCCGCCCGCAGCCGCACCCGAGCGTGCGCGACGAGGCTCTCGCCGTGCTCGCGGACACTGCCGGGCGAGGACGCGAACGCCCGCGACGCGGCGGCGGCCAGCCGCTCGGCCTCGTCGAGCGGCGCGGTGACCAGCCTGGACCAGTGCATGGCCGCCCGCGCGAGCTGCAGCGCGAGCCGGGACTGACGACCGGCCATGATGGCGTCGTCGGCCAGGCGCACGGCCAGCGCGGAGTCCTCGCCGGCGGCGGCGGCGGAGCTCGCCTGCCACAGGGCGTGGATCTCCTCGGAACGGTCCATAACTTCAGGAACGCCGCTGTTGTCCAGCACCCGCTTGACGTACTCGAGCTCGGGGGAGTCGCCCTGACGCTCGCTGCGCGCCTCGACCAGAGCGGTGGCCAGGTCGACCGCGATCTCGCCCTGCGAGATGGACAGCCGCTCGGCCTGCTCCAGCGCGGACGCGGCCAGGTCGCGGGCCCTCAGCCGGTCGCCGGCCCGCTGGTAGCAGCGGCTCAGCGCGATCGTGAGCGGCAGGTCGGCCAGCCGCTCGGGATGCGCGGCGGCTTCCCTGCGCAGCCGTTCGAACGCCTCGACGGCCTGGCCGAGACGCCCCTGGACCTCCAGCGCGCGGGCCCGGCCGAAGCGGGCGTGCGCGGTGAGCATGGCGTTCTCCTCGTCGGCCGCCTTCACGATCTCCGTGAAGCGGTCGGCCGCCACCGCGGGGTCGCCGTGCTGAAGCTCCAGCTCGGCATGGCGAAGACCCAGCTCGGTGTCGATGCGCTGCCGCGGTTCGATGCCGTGCAGGAGGAACTCGGTGGTGCATCCCAGCCGCTCGGCGAGGAGGCGGGCCACGACAGGAGTCGGCGTGCGCTTGCCCGACTCGATGAGCGAGACATAACTGTCAGACAGGTCGGGTCCGGCCAACTGGGCCTGGGACATCCGCCTGTTCAGCCGCAGTCCACGGACGCGGTCACCGATGGTTCCCTGACTCGGCATCTCATCTCTCAAGGCGGGGAAGGGTCAACAACACGCAATGATTGCATGAAGTAGCCGAATCTGGTATCCCCGCGTGAAGAATTTGCCGCGCGGAGATTAATCGTCGCTGTCGTCCTTGCTGGGGAAAAGCATCTGGCAGACCTCCAGGTAGAGGGTCTCCGGATACGGAATGTACTCGACCGTTGACAGAGCCTGGTCCTGACCAGCGGACTCGAGGATGAACTCGCCGTAACCGAGCATGCGGCCCAGGAGAGATCGCTGGAAGCTCATGTCGGTGACCTTGCCGAGCGGCATCATCGCGACCTTGCGCGTGATCAACCCGGTGGTGAGCAACATCCGCTTGGATGTCACCACAAAGTAATCGACCGACCACTCCGCGACTTTCCACACGAAACGCACGAGCAGCAGCAGCCACAGCCACCACACCACGACGAGCGCCGTGCCGCCGGACTCCCCTCCACCGAAGAACTTGCTGAGGAGCCCGGCGATGACCAGGCCGCCGAAGACCTCGGCGACCGGGCGCAGCAGCACGGCGGGATGACGCCGCACCATGATGACCTGTTGTTCGTTGGGGAGGAGGTAGCGGTTGACCGACGACGGAGCAGAGTCCCCGTGGGTCACCAGTCTCATGCGAGGTTGTTCACAAATTGGGCCAGAGAGTCGGCCGCGTTGAACACCGTGTCGAACGCCCCCTTCACCGCGTCTGCGGCATCAGCTGGTCGTGCGAACAGGTAGTACGCCACAAATGCGATCCCACTGTATGTGAGGACTTTTTTGACCTGCACTGTCGCCTCCGTGCCACTAACCCACTCCACCCGCCGTCTACATTACCCACCCGGCAGCCGGGGTAAAGGTAACTTGGCGGGTTAGTTTTGATCTTGCTTAGCCACGTTCGCTGGCGACCAGCGCCAGGACGTGAAGGTGCTTCCGGGCGATGCGCTCCACAAGGCTCGGATGCGCATAGCCGGTGACCTCCAGCGCGCCGTAGTGCGCTGCTTCCACACAGCGGGTTACGGTGGTGGAGGAATGCACGCCGGCGAACTCGTCGCGCAGCGCGGCCTCGACCTCCGCGTACGGGGTCGGGTCGGCCTCGGTGTGCTCGCTCATGCGCCCTCCTGTGCTGGTCGCATGAGACGGGGCACTGCTGTTGCCGGTCGGTCGCTCGTTCACGAGGACTCCTCGGCACCGGGCATGTCGCTCATCGTGCTTCCCCCACGCGCATGCGGAAGTTCCCTTCCTGTCTCTTCGTACCCACCCAACCACAGTATGTAACGAAGTGACGACCCAGCGTAAGGAGAAGGGGAGCCGATGGAAGGGTCAGACCACGCCGTAGAGGCGGTCGCCGGCGTCGCCGAGACCCGGGACGATGTAGCCGTTCTCGTTGAGCCGCTCGTCGAGGGCGGCGGTGACCACGCGGATGGGCTTGCCCGAGCCCGCGAACACCTTGTCCATGTACGCCAGGCCCTCGGGGGCGGCCAGCAGGCAGATGGCCGTGACGTCGACCGCGCCGCGGTCGAACAGGAACTGCACGGCCGCGGCGAGCGTGCCGCCGGTGGCGAGCATCGGGTCGACGACGAAGCACTGACGCCCGGACAGGTCGTCGGGCAGGCGGGTGGCGTACGTCTCGGCCTGGAGGGTGGACTCGTTGCGGATCATGCCGAGGAAGCCGACCTCGGCGGTGGGCAGCAGCCGGGTCATGCCGTCGAGCATGCCGAGCCCGGCGCGCAGGATGGGCACGACCAGCGGCTGGGGCTTGGCCAGGCGCACGCCGTGGGCGGGGGAGACCGGGGTCTGGACGGTGACGTCGGTGACCCGGACGTCGCGCGTCGCCTCGTACGCCAGCAGCGTCACCAACTCGTCCGCGAGCCTGCGGAAGGTCGGCGAGTCGGTGCGGACATCGCGCAGCGTGGTCAGCTTGTGGGCCACGAGCGGATGGTCGACGACGAGGGTTTCCATAGCGCCCAACGGTATCCGGTGGACGGAGTGGTGGCATCCCGGGCCTTTGGTTTTGATCACAATTTGGTCGGAGAAGCACACGCCGCGTGGCCTGTTCTGGAACGATTGGGGTCTGGTGCGAACCTGTCGTGTCAGAGGCTCGGGTGGGGATGGCGATGACAGACGAAGATGCGCTCGACTTCGCCATAGTGATTTACCGCGAGGACGAGCGGTGGCACGCTGAGCTGCTGCCCGTCACGCTCACGTCCGACCTCCAGGGCCTGATCCAGGCCCTCAGGCAGCAGCCGAGCGAGAGCGGCACCATCGGCCTGATCGCCGTCGGCGACGAGTTCTTCGTGGCGCTGCGCGTGCTCGGCGAGCGTGTCGACGTCTTCCTGTCCGACATCGCCGCCTCCTGGGACTTCCCGCTCGCCCGCCAGGTGCTGCACTACCTCGACGTGCCGGTCCCCGACGAGGAGGAGCTCGACGAGATCCTCCAGGACGAGGAGACCGTGCTGCCGGCGGGAGATCTGTCGATCTTCGCCGATCTCGGATTGGACGAGATGGAGCTGGGCATCCTCTCCGGCGACATCGATCTCCTCCCCGAAGATGTGCTGTCCAGCATCGCCGCGCGGCTCGGCTTCTCCGAGCCGTTCGAGCGTGCCATCGAATCGGTCTTCGGCTGAACCCCCCTGGAGTGCGGGCATGGCGTCCAACACCTTCTCTGCGGCTTTTGTCAGGACTTCCGACGGCTGGACCGGCGCAGAGGTCGATCTGCGCGACGCGGAGATCGTCGACGACTTCGGTGACGCCGTCATCGAGACCCTGGGCCTGACGGGCGACGAGCTGGCCCTGCTCTGCGTCGAGGTCGAGGACGAATGGTTCGCCATCGCCCGCTACCGCGGCGAGGACGAGCCCCGGGTGTTCCTGTCGGACGTGCACGCGATCACCTCCAACAGCATGGGCGAGCTGTTCGCCGAGTTCGCCGGAGTGGCCCCCGACAAGGAGGGCAACGGGCTCGGCGTGCGTCCCGCCGGGGACTTCGAGCTGCTCAGCGACCTCGGCGTGAGCTCGGAGGAGCTGCTTGAGCTGAGCATGGAGGAGGGCCTGCTGCCCGCCGACGTCCTCTCGGTGATCGCCGAACGGCTGTCGTTCGCCGACGAGCTCGACCGGTTGCGTTGACCCACGAGGAAGCGATGCGCCTGGCCCTGGCCGAGGCCGTCGCGGCCGGCGGCAGGGGCGAGATCCCCGTCGGCGCCGTCGTCCTCGGCCCGCTGGGCGAGGTGCTGGCCGCGGCCGGCAACGACCGCGAGTCCGCCGCCGATCCCACCGCGCACGCCGAGGTGCTGGCGCTCAGGCGGGCCGCCGCGCTGCGCGGGGAGTGGCGGCTGAGCGGCTGCACGCTGGTGGTCACGCTGGAGCCGTGCACGATGTGCGCGGGCGCGTCCGTGCTCGCCCGGGTCGACCGGATCGTGTACGGCGCCGTCGACGCGAAGGCCGGCGCCGTGGGCTCGCTCTGGGACGTCGTACGCGACCGCAGGCTCAACCATCGGCCCGAGGTCGTCATGGGCGTCCTGGCCGAAGAATGCTCTGCCGTCCTCAAGACGTTCTTCGCTACTCGGAGAATCCGGTAAGCTCGTCCGCGGTGGTGTCGCCTAGTGGCCGAGGGCGCACGCCTCGAAAGCGTGTGATGGGGCAACTCATCCGTGGGTTCAAATCCCACCACCACCGCCAGCGGGCCTCCGACGACCTCGGAGGCCCTTTTCTTTTGCCCTCAGGGCTGCTGGGTGGGCCCGTCGGCCGGCGGATTCAGGTTGAGCTGGACGTCCGGCGGGCTGTCCTCGACGACCTGCGTCTGGACCGTCTCGCCGCCGCGGGTCTGCGGACGGCCGTCGTCGGTCAGGACGAAGAACAGCGCGCCGCAGGCGCTCAGGAGCAGCAGCGGCAGCCCGACGGCCAGCAGCACGATCAGGTTGCGATTGTCGAGCGGCCCGGGCTCCTCGAAGTACTCGTGCGCCGGCGGCTGCGAGTAGTAGGACGGCGGGCCGTATCCGGGTGGCGGCCACGACCCGTGTGGCGGTGGATACGACACGGCATTCTCCGAATGATGTTGAAAGACGCGGACGTGACACACGGCACGTCGATCAGGTTGACACATGAAAAAGGGAGCCGCGAATGGCGGCTCCCTTTTCCGGCGCGTTTCAGTTGGGCAGATCCAGGACCCTGGCGTGCAGGATCGACCGTTGGTGCAGGGCCGCGCGCAGGGCCCGGTGGAGGCCGTCCTCCAGATAGAGCTCGCCCTGCCAGTGCACGACGTGCGGGAACAGGTCGCCGTAGAAAGTGGAGTCAGCGGCGAGCAGCGAGTGCAGGTCCAGCATGGCCTTCGTGGTGATCAACGAGTCGAGCCGGACCTGCCTGGGAGGGATCTGCGCCCACTCTCGGTTCGTCAGACCGTGTTCGGGATAAGGGCGTCCGTCGCCGACGAGCTTGAAGATCACCCACCTCATTTTAGGAGAGAATTCGACCTGCTGCGTTGTCCAGGGCTATCGGCCCAGCTCAGACTGTTCACAGTCGCCCGGCCGGCCGTTTTGGTAGCCGCGCTGGAAGGCGTTGACGCGTTGCTCGGACGAGCCGTGCGTAAACGATTCGGGATCGATTCTGCCGCTCGTGCGTTGCTGGATTCTGTCGTCGCCCACGGCGGCCGCGGCGTCCAGGGCCTCGGCGATTTCCGTCTGGGTGAAGGGCTTTTCGTAGAAGCCGGTGCGGACGGCGTTGTGCGCCCACACGCCCGCGTAGCAGTCGGCCTGGAGCTCGACGGGGACCGAACTGCCGGTGTCCGACTGGAGGGCGCCACGCAGGTCCTGGACGTGATGGCCGTATTCGTGGGCGATCACGTACGCCTGGGCGAAGGGGCCGCCCTTGGCGCCGAACTGGCTGTGGAGCTGGTCGAAGAAGCTCAGGTCGAGGTAGACGCGCTGGTCGCTCGGGCAGTAGAACGGCCCGACGGCGGAGCTGGCCGCGCCGCATCCGGTACGGAGGCTGCCGGAGTACAGGATCGTCTTCGACGTCCGGTAGTCGGGGATCTCCTGCTTCCAGTAGTCCTGGATGCTGTTGACCACGCCCACGACGCGGCACTTCTCCGACTGGTCGGCGTCCTTGCCCGTCTTGCACTCCTCGGCGAGTTTGGCCGGGGGCTGCTTCTGCGCCGGCTCGGCGTCGCCGCCCCCGCCGCCGAGGTTGTTGAGCACGAACACCAGCACTAAGGCGATCAGGCCGACGATGCCGCCGCCCCCGAGGACCATGCCGCCGGGGAAGCCGCCGCCCGAGAACCCGCCGCCACCGCGACCGCCGACGTCCTCGACCTGTGACGAGTCGAGGTTGACGTCGTCCTTGAAATCCATATCTGACGTCCCTTCTGGGTGCTGCCCGCTAGAGAGCTTCCCCGGGAGGGCGTCTAGATGCCATCCGAGAAGGTGTCACATCTGTCCGGGAGGCCGCTGTCGTACCCTACGCTGAACCACTTCTCGCGTTGCTGGGAGGTGCCGTGGGTGAACGCGTCGGGCGTGACGCGGCCCTGCGAGCGGCGCTGGATGCTGTCGTCGCCGACCGCCGCGGCGGCGTCGAGGGCCTGGTTGATGTCGGCCTGCGAGAACGGCTCGCGGTAGAAGCCCGTCTTGACCGCGTTGTGCGCCCAGACGCCGGCATAGCAGTCGGCCTGCAGCTCCAGGCGCACGGACGCGCTGCCGGCGCCCGGCCTGCTGTTGTTGCCGACCTTGTCCATGGTGCCGAGCAGGTTCTGGACGTGGTGGCCGTACTCGTGGGCGACCACGTACGCCTGGGCGAACGGGCCGCCCTCGGCGCCGAAGTCGCGCTGGAGCGTGTCGAAGAAGGCCAGGTCCAGATAGACCTTGCGGTCGCGCGGGCAGTAGAACGGGCCCACGGCCGAGTCGGCGGGGCCGCAGCCGGTGTTCACGGCCCGGGAGAACAGCACGGTCTTGGCCGGCGTGTACTGCTTGTCGCGTTCCTTGAACTCCTGCCGCCAGTAGGACTGGATGCTGTTCACCGTGCCGACGATCCGGCAGTCCTCCGACTGGTCGGCGTCGGCACCCGTACGGCAGCGCTCGGCCAGGTTGCCGCTGGGGGAGAGCTGGCCGGGGGCGCTGGGGTAGCGTCCGCCGCCCTGCTCGCCGCCCTCGTCGCCGCTGAACGGCGTGGGGGCGAGCTTGAACAGGAACAGCCCGGCCACCGCCAGGACCAGCAGCAGGCAGCCGCCGCCACGGCCGCCGATGGGCAACATGCAGCCGCCGCCCGGCATCCCGCCCCAGCCGCCGCCGCGGCCGGGCTGGGAGCCGGAGGCCCGGACGTCCTCGACCTGTGAGGGGTCGAGTGGCGCGTCATCGTCGAACTGCATGCCCTGTGTCATCCCCCGTAGTCGGTCGATTACGCAAGGCAATGTGCGGGACAGTGATTTTCTGCCATTTGTCAGCTAATCTGCCGCTATGACGGGTGGCTTGGTGGGGATCGCGCTGGTGTCCCTGGGCATGGTTCTGACGCCCGGACCGAACATGATCTATCTGGTCTCCCGCTCGATCAGCCAGGGGCGTCGTGCCGGGCTGATCTCGCTCATCGGTGTCGCGCTCGGGTTCATGGCGTACCTGACGGCGACGTGCCTCGGGCTGACGGCCGTGTTCGCGTACGTGCCGGCGGCCTACACGGCGCTCAAGCTGGCCGGGGCCGCGTACCTGCTCTGGATGGCCTGGAACGCGGTCAGGCCGGGCGGCGCCTCGGTCTTCCAGCCGCGCGAGCTGGCGGTCGAGAGGCCGCGGAAACTGTTCGCCATGGGGCTGCTCACCTGCCTGCTCAACCCCAAGATCGCGATTCTGTACCTGTCGCTGCTGCCGCAGTTCATCGACCCCGCCATGGGGCACGTGCTGCTGCAGAGCCTCGCGCTCGGCTCGGTGCAGATCGCGATCGGCACGCTGGTCAACGCGCTGATCGCGATCTCGGCCGGCGGCCTCGCCGCCTTCCTCGCCCGCCGTCCGGTGTGGCTGAAGGTGCAGCGGTACGCGATGGGGACCGTGCTCGGCGTCTTCGCCGTACGGATGGTCGCCGACCGTTCCAAGGCGCTCGTGCCGGCCTGACCGGGCTCTACTGGCTCACTTGGGCCCTGAAGCGCTCGTGGGCCGCCTGCTTGGAGATCCCCATGGCCTCCCCGATCTCCGCCCAGGAGGCGCCGTTGTCCCGCGCCCCGGCGACGGCCTGGTCGAGCAGCGTCCGCTGCCAGCTCTCCACCTGGGACAGCAGGGTGAGCGCGGCCAGCGGACGATCGGCCGCGAGCTTGACGACCTGCTCGCACAGCAGGTTCGACTTCGTCACCAGCCAGCTGGGCGGGGCGGCGGCGAGCAGCGGCGGCGTGTGCCTGCTCCACCAGCGGTACTCCGCCTCCTTGGCCCCCTCCGGGGTCGCCGGATACCGCCGCCGATCGGTCCATCCGCACGAACAGGCGGCCTGATACCCGACGAACGTCCTGGTGAAGGCGCTGGACGACGTGGCCAGTTCCCCGTCGGGCAGGACGGGCGCGACGAAACCCTCGTGCCCGGGAAGATCGGGAATGCTCAAGGTCATAACCGTCAAGATATCCTGACGATTTCAGCTCCCGCCACCCCTTCCGTGGTGCCAGGCACCGAAAATGACGTCCACGGCGGCACGACCGGCTCAGCGCCCCGGTCGCCTGGCGACCAGCACCTCGGTGGTCAGCCGCTGCTCCCACCGGCCCGCGGGGTTGTCGGCGAGGAGCGCCCGTCGCAGTGCTTCGACGAAGGCGGGCAGACGGGCGCCGAGCCTGGCGGGCGAGCTGTAGGAGTAGGAGAGCTGGAGCCCGATCAGTCCGTCCACGTCCCACGTCAGCCGTCGGCTGAACACCCGGGACTCAAGGCTGCTGAAGGGCGAGGCGGCGAGCACGCCGGTGTGGTGCTCGCCGGTGGCGTGGAACGAACTGGCGGCGGTGTGGATGTCGAGGCCGAACTCCTCGCACACCCGTCTCTCGATCGGCTGCCACGGTTGCGCGTCCGGCTGCCACGGCTCACCCTGCTGCCTCGCGGGGCCGACCAGCGCCACCACGCCGCCGGGCGGCAGCAGCCCGTCCAGCTCCACCAGCACCGACCGGCGGTCCATCCAGTGGAACGACCGCCCCATCACCACGTGCTCGAACGGCGGCAACGCCCCCAGATCGGTCGAGTCACCACGCACCCAGACGACGTTCGTGACGTCCCCGGCCAGCCGCCTGCCCTCCGCCAGCATCTCGGACGCCGGATCCACGGCGAGCACGGCCCTGACCCGCCGCGCCAGGGGGATCGCGATCGTCCCGGGGCCGCAGCCGAGATCCAGCACCCGGCTGTCCGCGCCGAACGTCTTCGCCAGGTGCTCGGTCGTCGCCTGCCCGTGGCCTGGACGGTACCTGGCGTAGTACGGCGCGGCGCTGCCGAACACAGCCTCCATGAACCGGACCATAGAAGACCGACCGGCCGAGGCGCCCGAAGGACGACACAACGCCAGAAGGGCCATGCCGTTGACCTGGCATGACCCTTCTGAACTGGCGGAGGATAGGGGATTTGAACCCCTGATAGGTTGCCCTATACACGCTTTCCAAGCGTGCGCCCTCGGCCACTAGGCGAATCCTCCGCCGACGAGCTTACCGGACTTCCGGCACTGCGGTGACCGCGATTTTTCCGGGACGTGCTCGACCCGAACCGTGGAGCGAGCACTGCTGAGGCCGGTTAGACTGTCCAGGGACCCCTCGCGCGGCGTCATCCTGTGAACCTCCCCAGGGCCGGAAGGCAGCAAGGATAAGCGGGCTCTGGCGGGTGTGCGGGGGGTCTCTTCGTTGAGAGCCCCCTCGCAGGCGGGATGGTCGCATGAGCCTTGCGCTTTACCGCAAGTACCGACCCGGGACCTTCGCCGAGGTCAAGGGTCAGGAACACGTCACAGATCCGCTGCGACAGGCGTTGCGTACGGGCCGCATCAACCACGCGTACCTGTTCAGCGGCCCCCGCGGATGTGGCAAGACCTCCAGCGCGCGCATTCTCGCCCGCTCCCTCAACTGCGAGCAGGGCCCGACGCCCGACCCCTGCGGCACCTGCGAGTCGTGTGTGGCGCTCGCCCCGACCGGCCCCGGCCACCTCGACGTCATCGAGATCGA
Organism: Nonomuraea sp. NPDC001636; assembly: GCF_040298265.1. Taxonomy (NCBI): domain Bacteria; kingdom Bacillati; phylum Actinomycetota; class Actinomycetes; order Streptosporangiales; family Streptosporangiaceae; genus Nonomuraea; species Nonomuraea sp. NPDC001636. The sequence goes on along the minus strand of NZ_JBEOZT010000027.1, from coordinate 54,180 downwards.
CGCGGCCTCCCACGGTGGTGTCGACGACGCGCGTGACCTGCGCGAACGCGCCTTCTTCGCGCCCGTCTCGGCGCGCTACAAGATCTACATCATCGACGAGGCGCACATGGTGACCCGCGAGGGTTTCAACGCGCTGCTCAAGCTCGTCGAGGAGCCTCCGCCGCACCTGAAGTTCATCTTCGCGACGACCGAGCCGGAAAAGGTCATCGGCACCATCAAGTCGCGCACGCACCACTACCCGTTCAGGCTGATGCCGCCGGCGACGCTCAAGGCGCTGATGGAGGAGATCCTCACCTCCGAGAGCGTGCCCTTCGAGCCGCCCGCACTGCCGCTGGTCGTCCGCGCGGGCGCCGGCTCGGCCCGTGACTCGCTCTCCATCCTCGACCAGCTCCTCGCCGGCGCCGAGGACGACGGCATCACCTACGCCAAGGCCGTCTCCCTGCTCGGCTACACCGACGGCGACCTGCTCGACGAGGTCGTCAACGCGTTCGCCGCGCGCGACGGCGGCCAGGTGTTCCAGGCGGTCAACCGGGTGATCGAGGGCGGCCACGACCCGCGCCGCTTCGCCTCCGACCTGCTGGAGCGCTTCCGCGACCTGGTGATCCTGGCCAACGTGCCCGAGGCGGCGTCCAGTGGGCTGCTCGACCGTCCCGCCGACGAGCTGGAGCGGCTGGTGGGGCAGGCGTCCTCGATGGGGCCGGCCGAGCTCACCCGGGCGGCCGAGATCTTCAACGCGGGGCTCACCGAGATGCGCGGCGCCACCTCGCCGCGGCTGCTGCTCGAACTGATGTGCGCGCGTGTGCTGCTGCCGGGCGCCTCGCAGGGCGAGGCGTCCCTGCTCGCCCGGCTCGAACGTCTGGAGCGCGGCGGGGCGGTCGCCCAGATGGCCTCAAGGGCGGGCGCGGTGACGATCCCGCGTCCGGCCGCCCCGGGCGGCGGCCACGACGTGCACGTTCCCGTCGCGCCCCCGGCTGTTCCCGTCGGCACGCCGGCGCCGGTCGGCGGCGACGCGGCGGCTCCTGAGCCTGCGACGCCCGCGGGGAGCAACGGTTCCGCCGGTGGTCAGGGGCCGGTGGGCGGCGGGGCCGACGACTGGCCCGAGCCCGTACGTCCCGGTTCGGCGGCGGCTACGGCCTCCGACGCGCCCGCACCCGTCGCGCAGGCGCCTGCCGCTCAGGCGCCCGCGGCGGCGGGCCCGGTCGCGGGCGGCGCGGCCGGCATGCAGCAGCAGTGGCCCGCCGTGCTGGCCGCGCTCAAGCAGCGCAGCATCGTGGTCTGGGCCAACGTCAGTACGAACGCCCAGGTCGTGGGCGTCGAAGGCAACCTGGTCACGCTCGGGTTCAGCCAGGTCGGCGCGATGAAGAACTTCACCGGCGGCGGCAAGGACGCCGTCGTGGCGACCGCGCTCGGCGACGTGCTCGGCGGCACCTGGCGGGTCGAGGCGGTGGTCGGCGGCTCTCCGGCGCCCCAGGCCACCCGCGGCCCCGCACGCCAGCAGCCGCCGTCGGGCGGCCACGGCGCCCCCGCTCCTCAGACGGCCCCGCCCGCGAGCCAGGCGACGACCAGCCCGCAGGGCGGGACGGGCGTCCAGGCGACCTCCCAGGGGCGGTCCGGCTCGCACGGCGGCTCCCAGGACGACCAGGGCTCCCAGGACCCGGGCCAACCTCCGGCCGCCGCGCCCGCGCGCCCGGCCACCGAGTCCGCGCGCCCGACCACCGACGAGTCGTGGCCCGACGCGCCCGACGACCTCAGCCCCGGTTCCCCGCCGAGCCCCGACCCCACCCAGACCGTGACCGCCCGGCAGCCCGCCGCGCCGGTCGGAGCGGGGCTGGCCGCCGCGCGGTCGGCCGCCAAGGCGGCCGCTCAGGCGGGTCCGCGTACGCCGGCGTCACGCGCGGGCGGCACGACGGCGTGGCCGAGCGCGATCCCGGGCCGTGACAAGGCCGCCGACGCCGACGACGTCGACCCGCTGAACGACGCGGACGCCGACGTCGACGCCGTCTCCGGCATGGCCCTGCTGCAACGCGAGCTCGGCGCCCAGGTCATCGGCGAGATCGACCACACCTGACCGAACCCTCCCTCCACCCCAGCCCGGAGGGGAATAGCTGGAGTCAGGGGAAGAGGCGGGCGCGGGCGGCGGCCGAGCGGGGGTCCGTCGGGGGAAGGGCCGACAGGCGTTCCAGGATCTGGTAGTCGTCGCGGCCGTTGGGGGTCTGGGCGTAGGTCCACAGGTCGTCGGGCGAGCCGTGGCGCAGGAGGCACGCGCGTACCTGGGCTTCGAGCTCCTCGCGTTCGCGCCGGAGGTCCGGCGACTCCGAGCGCGGCAGGAGCGGCCCGGGGTAGGCGCGGGCCAGCGCGGCGGTGTCGCCCGAGTCGAGGAGCCGCCGGACGTCGAGGAAGTCCGCCTCGACCGGGCAGACCAGCCGGTACGGCTTCGCCGCCAGCACCTCCCCGAGCTGACCGCGCAGCCGATGGATCTCGGCCCGGATGGTCACCGGGTTGCCGTCGTCGCCGTAGAGGTGGAACGAGAGCTGGTCGGCCGACAGGCCCTGTGGGTGCAGGGCGAGCAGGGCGAGGATCTCGGCGTGGCGCAGCGAGAGCTGACGCGGGCGCTCGCCCAGGTCGGCCGTCGGGGTGCCCTCGCCCAGGCAGGTCAGGCGCAGGGTGGGCGGCGTCGCGGACGGCGTGTCGCGCAGCAGGTAGCCGTCGCAGAAGGGTTCGAGGAAGGCGACGCTGCCGTCCCGCAGGATCATGCGCTGGCCGGACAGGGGGAGGCGGGCGCCGAGGCGGCCCATGGGATCGCCGGAGATGACCCGGCCCGTGGGCGACAGCAGGATGCCGCCGCGGTTGCGCAGCGACTCGTAGCGGCGGCGCAGGCGTTCGTCGCGCTCGTGCATTCGTACGGCGAGCTGCGACTCGGCGAGCTTGGCCGTCGCGCCGACCAGGGCGACGGTCGCCGGATGCAGGGACCGCGCGATGCCGCTGACGTCGACGCAGCCGATGACGTTGCCCGACTCCGGATCGCTGATCGGCGCCGCGCTGCACGACCAGACGTGCAGCACCCGCATCAGGTGCTCCTCGGAGTAGACGTGCACCGGCCGGCCGGTGGCGAGCGCGGTGCCGATGCCGTTGGTGCCGGCCATGCACTCGCCCCAGTGGTGGCCGTCGGCCAGGCCCACCTGGTCCGCATCGCGCAGGATGCCGCCTTTGCCCTCACGCCAGAGCACTCGGCCGTCACGGTCTGTGACGATCATGACGTGGTCGGCCTCGTCGGCCAGGCCGGAGAGCGTCTGGGCGAGCAGGGGCAGCAGCGGCCGCAGCGGATGAGCCTCGCGGATGTCGACGACGTCGGAGGACTCGCAGACCAAAGGGGCGCTCCGGCCATCCGGGTCGATCCCCGCCGCGAGCGATCGCCGCCACGAGGCCGTGATCAGGGTGCGGGGCGAATCAGGCGAACTCTGCCCGGTAGCCGCCGCTTCGTGTGCTCCGCGTAGAAGACGGGAGTACGCATCGAGATGGCCGTAACTCATCGGTCACTCCAAGTAGTCAACAACGAGCATCCGTCCTGGCGGCGATATGCGCAAGCTGTTCAGGGGGATTGCGTAGGGTGATTGAATGAACGCAACGTGTGTGCAACGTTGGGCGCACTACCGTTCCGAAACACGCGTCGGCGTGGTGCGGCCGCTCCGTCCGACGTGATGGCCGGGTCTCGGACACTGGAGGGGGGCCGAGATCCGGCCATGACAAAGGTCCGTGACGAATGTCTGGAGGGAAACATGGGGAGCCCTCCCAGTACATGACGCCGCCCAAACACCGTAGGCTCGTGGCAGTCAAGAACCGGAGCCACGAGGAGCGCACGACGGTGAACCCAGGGGATGTCAACCTGCAGCAGCTGCTGGAGCAGGCTCAGCTCATGCAGCAGCAGCTTGTGAGCGCCCAGCAGGAGCTCAACGACGCGCAGATCGAGGGCTCGTCGGGCGGCGGCATGGTCACTGCCGTCGTCAACGGCTCAGGTGAGCTGCTCGAACTCAAGATCGACCCGAGCGTGATCGACGCGGCCGACCCGCAGGACACCGCCGACACGATCGCCGACCTGGTGATCGCGGCCGTCCGCGACGCGGTGCGTGCCGCCGCCGACCTGCAGCAGGAGAAGCTCGGCCCGCTCGCCCAAGGTCTGGGCGGCGGCGGACTCGGACAGCTGCCAGGGTTCTAGGCATGTACGAAGGGGTCGTCCAGAACCTGATCGACGAGCTCGGCATGCTGCCCGGCGTCGGTCCGAAGAGCGCGCAGCGCATCGCGTTCCACCTGCTGGCGGCCGATCCGGCCGACGTCAGGCGGCTGGCGCACGCGCTGCTCGAAGTCAAGGACAAGGTGCGCTTCTGCCGGGTGTGCGGCAACGTGGCCGCCGAGGAGGAGTGCCGCATCTGCCGTGACCCGCGGCGCGACACGCACGTCATCTGCGTGGTCGAGGAGTCGAAGGACGTCGTGGCGATCGAGAAGACGCGCGAGTACCGCGGCACGTACCACGTGCTCGGCGGCGCGATCAGCCCGATCGACGGCATCGGCCCCGACGACCTGCGCATCCGCGAGCTCATGACGCGCCTGGCCGACGGGCGGGTCACCGAGCTCATCCTCGCCACCGACCCCAACCTCGAAGGCGAGGCGACCGCTACCTACCTCGCCCGTCTGGTCAAGCCGATGGGCATCAAAGTGACACGACTCGCCAGCGGCCTGCCGGTGGGCGGTGACCTCGAGTACGCCGACGAGGTGACCCTGGGCCGTGCTTTCGAAGGACGGAGGCTCCTGGATGTCTGATATGTGGGATGTGCTGGCCGAAGAGATCGCCGCGCACGCGCAGAACTACGTCGACGGCCTGACCAGGGTCGCCGGCGGTGAGGGCGGCGACGCGATCTGGTCGCTGCTCCTGGTGGAGGTCGCGCAGGTGAGCCTGGCCGGCGCCAAGCTCGGCGCCAACCGCGACGTGATCCTGTCGGGCAACTACGAGCCGCCGATGAGCGAGGACCCCGACATCGACGGCGTGCGCACGGCGCTGGCCGAGCGGCTGGAGGCGGTCGACGACTACGCCGAGGTGTTCGACCCGTACAAGGACACGTCGGTCACGCCGTACCGGCTGTCGGACGACCTGACCGCGGTGGCCGCCGACCTCATCCACGGGCTGCGTCACTTCCACGCGGGCCGTCCGCACGAGGCGCTGTGGTGGTGGCAGTACTCCTACTTCAACACCTGGGGCAACCACGCGGGCGCGGCGATGCGCGCGCTGCAGGCCCTCGCCGCGCACTCGCGGCTCGACGTGGCGGAGGAAGCCACCACCGTGTGATGATCATCCACATAGTGGTATGAACCATCAGGCCCATAAGAGGCCCCCAGTAGACTGGCAGTTCACAGTCCAGACCGGGAGACTCTCGTGGCGCTCGTTGTGCAAAAGTACGGTGGTTCGTCCGTCGCCGACGCGTCCTGCATCAAGCGGGTCGCGCAGCGGATCGTCGCGACGAAAAAAACCGGCAACGACGTGGTCGTGATCGTCTCCGCGATGGGCGACACGACGGATGAGCTGCTCGACCTGGCCGAGCAGGTGTCGCCGCTGCCTCCGGGCCGCGAGCTCGACATGTTGCTGACCTCCGGAGAGCGCATCTCGATGGCCCTGCTGGCCATGGCGATCGCCAACCTCGGCCACGAGGCGCGCTCGTTCACCGGCTCGCAGGCCGGCGTGATCACCGACTCCACCCACGGCAAGGCGCGCATCATCGACGTGACGCCGGGCCGCATCCGCGAGGCGCTCGACCAGGGTCACATCGCGATCGTGGCCGGTTTCCAGGGCGTCTCGCAGGACACCAAGGACATCACCACGCTGGGCCGCGGCGGCTCCGACACCACCGCGGTCGCGCTCGCGGCGGCCCTGGAGGCCGACGTCTGCGAGATCTACACCGACGTCGACGGCATCTTCACGGCCGACCCCCGGATCGTGCCCGTCGCCCGCAAGATCCCCAAGATCTCGTACGACGAGATGATGGAGATGGCGGCCTGCGGCGCGAAGATCCTGCATCTGCGCTGCGTCGAGTACGCTCGGCGGTTCGACCTGCCGATCCACGTACGCAGCTCGTTCAGCACCACGGAAGGCACGTGGGTCGTCTCCGACCCTTACACCGAAGGAACCGAGATGGAGCAGCCGATCATCTCCGGCGTCGCGCACGACCGGAGCGAGGCCAAGATCACTGTTGTCGGGGTCCCCGACAAGGTCGGCGAGGCTGCCACGATCTTCAAAACGCTGGCCGACGCCGAGATCAACATCGACATGATCGTCCAGAACGTCTCGGCCGCGGCCACGGGCCGCACGGACATCTCCTTCACGCTGCCCACGGCCGACAGCCAGGTGGCGCTGACCGCGCTGAAGAAGATCCAGGGCCGCATCGGCTACGAGTCGCTGCTCTTCGACGACCAGATCGGGAAGGTGTCGCTGATCGGCGCGGGCATGCGCTCGCACCCCGGCGTCACGGCGACGTTCTTCGCGGCCCTCGCCGACGCGGGGGTCAACATCGAGATGATCTCCACCTCGGAGATCCGCATCTCGGTGATCGTCGAGCAGGACGGTGTCGACGCGGCCGTGGCGGCCGCCCACCGTGCCTTCGATCTCGACGCCGACCAGGTCGAAGCTGTGGTGTACGGAGGTAGCGGACGATGAGCAGGCCCAATCTCGCCCTGATCGGCGCCACCGGCGCCGTGGGCACCGTCATGCGGGACATCGTGTCCAGCCGGGAGGACATCTGGGGCGAGATCCGTCTCGTCGCCTCCCCGCGCTCGGCGGGCAAGGTGCTGAGCGTGCGCGGCGAGGACGTCGTGGTCCAGGCGCTAGCGCCCGAGGTCTTCGACGGCATCGACATCGCCATCTTCGACGTGCCGGACGAGGTGTCGGCCGTGTGGGTGCCGATCGCGGCCGAGCGCGGCGCGATCGCGATCGACAAGTCCGGCACGTTCCGCATGGAGCCCGACGTGCCGCTGGTGGTGCCCGAGGTCAACCCGCTCGACGCGCGGCAGCGGCCCAGGAACATCATCTCGACCCCCAACTGCACCACGCTGTCGATGATGGCGGCCATGGGCGCGCTGCACGCCGAGTACGTGCTCAAGGAGCTCGTCGTCGCCTCCTACCAGGCGGTGTCGGGCGCGGGCGTGGCCGGCTCGGCCCGGCTCTACGACGAGGTCGAGGCGCTGGCCGGCGACCGTTCGCTCGGCCAGACGGCCGGCGACGTGCGCAAGGCGCTGGCGGGCAAGCTGCCCGACGAGTCGCCGTTCCCGGCGCCGATCGCGTTCAACGTGGTGCCGTGGGCGGGCTCGTACAAGGACGGCGGCTGGGCGTCCGAGGAGCTCAAGCTGCGCAACGAGTCGCGCAAGATCCTCGGCATCCCCGACCTGAAGGTCTCGGCGACCTGCGTCCGCGTGCCGGTGATCACCACTCACTCGCTGGCCGTGCACGCCCGCTTCGAGCGTGAGATCACGGTCGAGGACGCCCACCGCGTGCTCTCGGCGGCGCCGACGGTGGTGCTGATGGACGATCCGGCCAACGGCGTCTTCCCGACGCCGCTCGAAGTGGTCGGCAACGACCCGACCTACGTGGGCCGCGTCCGTCAGGCGATCGACTTCCCCAACACGCTCGACCTGTTCGTCTGCGGCGACAACCTGCGCAAGGGCGCCGCGCTCAACGCGGCTGAGATCGCCGAGCTGGTGGCCTCCGAGCTGTAGCCCGGCCCGACTCCGTGGGGACGCCGTGCGGGTGTGCGGCGTCCTTCGCGTTTTCCCGGAGAGTTCTGTCGTCCCGGAAGAGTCGCGGTTCCCGGCGATTCGTGCTTCCGAGGGAGTCGTGTCCTCCCGCGGGCGGGGCCTGTCACCGGAAGAGGATGTCCCAGTGGCTGCTCTCGTTGGCGAAGACGGTTCCGGTGGCGGAGCGGTAGAGCGCGGCGCCGTCGCCGCGGACCCCCGTCTTGCGGTGGTGCCTGGTGATGTAGCGGTCGATGCACGCGTTGTGCGTGATGTCGAGCTTGTAGCCGTTTCCGTGGCTGTACTGGCCGGGCGCGTGACCCGCCTCGGTGCCGCCGGTCACCAGGACCGGGCAGCCGCTGTCATGCTTGAGGTCGATGATCCGGGCGATCGTGCCGGCCCTTACGGAGTCGAGCGAGGTGCAGTGGTGCATGTGGCGGCTCGTACAGTGGCCCGACGACTTCGTGCGCAGGCCCGAGCTCTTGAGCCAGCGGGCGGCCAGGGCGTGGGTCATGTGCATGGCGGCCTGCCTGGGCAGCACACGCGCCAGATCAAGCTGAGATCGCCTCTGCGACCTCTGCGGCCGGCTCTGGGGCGTCATCGCCTCCTCGACGCTCGCGGGCCTCGTGACGGCTTCTGAGCGCTCGGCGTGGTCCTGCATGTCCGACTGCGCGGCGAACGCGTCCTCGGCCTCGGCCCAGGCGTCCTCCGTCTCCTCGGAGTCCTCCTTCGACAACTGCGACTTGGCGGCCGCGGGGTCCGCCTGGTGCTGCTCGACCTGGTATGTCTCCGCCAGGGCCGCCTCGACGGCGGCCTGCCGGATGTTCGTCCACGGTCCGTCGATCCCCTCCGGGAACCACAGGGACAGGTCGAGCATCCCCCCGGTCTCGTCAGGACGGTTGAACGGTGTTGGCGCCTGAACCCGCTCTCCACCTGATGGGTGGGAGGCGGCGGAAGCGGCCGACGCCAGCGCGATTATGGTGATCTGAATGCCGAGGAGCGCCACCGCGAAGGTGCGCGCTGTTCCACGTATCCACATGTCGATGCCTTTTCGCGGAAAAGAGCCCTTCCGCCTGAAACGACAATCCCACCATTCCCAGGAGATAACTCATGTCTCATAGTCATCTTTGCCCTGTGGCGGCGATCACCGTGCCACTCCATGACCCACCGCGCTTTCAAGACGTAAAGTGACGAACGTGTCCGAAGCCCGAAACAGAGGATCGGAGAGCACCCGAGAGGTCATCGTCGAGACGGCCTTGCGACTGTTCCGTGAGCGTGGCTTCGACGCGACGACCATGCGCGCCATCGCCGCCGAGGCAGGGGTGTCAGTGGGCAACGCCTACTACTACTTCGAGAGCAAGGAGGCGCTGATCCAGGCCTACTACGACCGTGCGCAGGCCGAGCACGAGCAGGCCTGCCGGGAGTTCCTGGCCACGGAGAGGTCGTTCGCCGCGCGGCTGAGCGGGGTGCTGCGCGAGTGGGTGCGCGTGTCGGAGCCGTACCACGAGTTCGCGGTGAAGTTCTTCAAGCACGCGGCCGAGCCGACGAACCCGCTGAGCCCGTTCAGCGAGCAGTCGTCGCCGGCGCGGGAGGCGTCCATCGGGATCTACCGCGAGGTGGTCGAGGGGTCGAAGGACCGGATGAACGCCGAGCTGCGGGCGGAGCTGCCCGAGCTGCTGTGGTTGTTGTCGATGGGCATGGTGCTGTTCTGGGTGCACGACACCTCGCCGGGGTGCGCGCGGACGTACCGGCTGATCGAGGTCACGGTGCCGCTGGTGGACCGGCTGGTGGGGCTGTCGCATCTGCCCGGGTTGCAGGGGATCACGAAGGACTTCATCGCCGCGGTGCACGAATTGCGGGCCTAGGGGGCTCCTTGCGGTGACATACCGCTTGGTATGGTCGGCTCACCGTCGCCGAACCGGAGGCCATGAATGACGCCGAACTGGGGCATGACCATCCCCTTCTACGACCGTTCCCTGGCCAGGTCGCAGGAGCTGATCGCGGAGCTGCCGGGCCTCGGCTACACCGACGCCTGGTCGGCCGAGGTCAACGGGAACGACGGGTTCGTCCCGCTGGCGATGGCCACGCAGTGGGCTCCGGGGATGAGGCTCGGGAGCGCGATCGTCCCGGTCTCCACGCGGGGGCCGGGGCTGCTGGCCATGTCCGCGGCCACCCTGGCCGACCTGGCCCCCGGCCGGTTCGTGCTCGGCATCGGCTCCTCCTCGCCGGCGATCGTCGAGCGGTGGAACGCCGTCGAGTTCGCCAAGCCGTACGCCCGCACCCGCGACACGCTGCGCTTCCTGCGGCGGGCGCTGGCGGGGGAGAAGGTCTCCGAGCGGTACGAGACGTTCGAGATCAAGGGCTTCAAGCTGGAACGGGCGCCGAAGACCGCCCCCAAGATCGTGCTGGCCGCCCTGCGGCCCCGGATGTTGCACCTGGCCGCCGAGGAGGCCGACGGCGCGATCACCAACTGGCTCGCCCCCGAGGACGTGCCCAAGGTGCGCGCCGAGATCGGCCCGGACACCGAGCTGATCGCCCGCCTGTTCGTCTGTGTGAGTGAGGACGCAGAAAAGGTGCGCGAGATGGCCAGGTGGATGCTGGCGAGCTACCTGACCGTGCCCGCCTACGCCGCCTTCCACGACTGGCTGGGCCGGGGCGAGGTGCTGCGTCCCATGCACGAGGCGTGGGCGGCGGGCGACCGCCAGGCCGCGCTCAAGGCCATCCCCGACGAGGTGGTCGACGCCCTCGTCGTGCACGGCGACGCCGCCACCTGCCGGACCAGGATCCGCCAGTACGTCGACAACGGGCTCGACACGCCGGTGCTCGCGCCCATCCCCGGCGGCGAGGTGCCGATCGAGCAGGCCGTGCGCGACCTGGCCCCGGTCCGGGAGGGCTGATGGACGACGTGCTGCGGCTCGACGCCGTCGGCCAGGCCCAGGCGGTCAGGGACGGGCAGGTGTCGGCCCGCGAGCTGGCCGAGGCCGCCATCGCCGCCGTCGAGGCCCACGACGGCGAGCTCAACGCCGTCGTCCACCGGCGGTTCGAGCGGGCGCTGGCCGAGATCGACGGCCTCCCGGCGGACGCGCCCTTCCGCGGCGTGCCGATCCTGCTGAAGGACCTGGGCTGGCGGCAGGCCGGCGAGCCGTACGCCGCGGGCTCGCGGGTGCGCGACGACCTCGACGCCGCAGATGACGGCGCACAGGACGGCCACGGCGTCGTGCGGCTGTGCCGGGCCGGTTTCGTGCTGCTGGGCCGGACGAACACCCCCGAGTTCGGCAGCACGGTCACGACCGAGCCGCTGGCGTACGGCCCCACCCGCAACCCCTACGACCCGGCGTACTCGGCGGGCGGGTCGAGCGGCGGCTCGGCGGCGGCGGTGGCCGCGGGCATGGTCGCGCTGGCCACGGCGAGCGACGGCGGCGGCTCGATCCGCGTCCCGGCCTCGCTCTGCGGCCTGGTGGGGCTCAAGCCGACGCGCGGGCGGCTGAGCATGGGCCCGTCCATGGGAGAGGGCTGGAGCGGCTTCTCCTGCCCCGGCTTCGTGAGCAGGACCGTGCGCGACACGGCGGCCGCGCTCGACGCGGTCTCCGGCTACGAGCCGGGCGACCCCTACGACGCCCCCGCGCTGCCCGGCCCCCTGACCGCCGAACTGCACGCCGACCCCGGACGGCTGCGCATCGGCTTCCTGACCGCCCACCCGAGGCCGGACGTGCCCGCCGACCCCGACCTGGCCGAGGCCGTCACCCGGGCGGCGGCGCTGCTGGAGAGCCTCGGTCACGACGTGACCCCCGGCGGCCCGCCGGCGCTCGCCGAGCCGGAGTTCGCCCGGCACTTCGGCGCCATCGTCGCCAACAACCTCGCCGCGCACGTGGTGAGCCTGGGCGCGGCCCGCGGCAGGCCGGTGGAGCTGCACGAGCTCGAACCGCGCAACGCGGCCATGGTCACCGCCGCCCGCGCCAACAGCGCGGCCGACCACATCCTGGCCACCCAGTGGGTGGACGGCTTCCGCCGCCGCATGGCCTCCTGGTGGGCCGCGGGCAACGACCTGCTGCTGATGCCGTCGTCGGGGGCGGCGCCGTTCCGGCTCGGCTGGATCCCGCCCGCCGACCTGAGCACCGCCTTCGGCAGGACCGCGCAGGTGGTGGCCTACACCTCGCCGATCAACGCGACCGGCCAGCCCGCCGTCTCGCTGCCGCTGCACAGGGACGCGGCGGGCATGCCGGTCGGCGTGCAGCTCGTGGCGGCGGCCGGACGGGAGGATCTGCTGATCCGGGTGGCCGCGCAGATCGAGCAGGTCAGGCCGTTCGAGCACGCCGCCATGCGCTGATCGTCAGGAACCCCTCACCCGGCTGACGCGTTATGTCGTGAGAAGCCGGGGGTAGGAGGATCGTCATGATGGCGAAGGCAGCACGGGCAGCGGCGGCGTGGCGGACGTACCGCGAGGTGACCAGGCCTGGCACGCCGGGGATGTTGACCAGGGTGCGGGCGATCCCGCGCATGCTCGGCGCGGTCACCCGCGGCCGCTACGACGGCATGGGCAAGGGCAAGCTCGCCCTGATGGCGCTCGGCGTGGTCTACATTTTGTCGCCGATCGACGTCATCCCCGACTTCCTGGTGGTCATCGGGGTGGCCGACGACTTCGGCGTGTTCCTGTGGCTGATCGCCTCGCTGCTCGGCGAGAGCGGTCGCTACGTCGAGCACGAGCGCAATGTCATTCAGGCCAGGCTGGTTGAGGACGAGGGTTAGATCTCCTCCATCCGCAACCAGGCGCGCGAGGGCAGCGGGTGCCCGAACAGGCGGGCGGCGTTGCCGTAGGCGACCCTGGCGATGTCGGCGGGCGGCAGCGCGCCGAGGTTCGCGGCCACGGCCTTCTGGGTGTCGGGCCAGGTCGAGTCGGAGTGCGGGTAACCGCTCTCCTGGAGCACGTGGTCGAGGCCGACCGCGAGCCGCACGCCGGACAGCGCGTGGTCGTCGAGCGTGCCGAAGAAGAAGTTGCGGCGCAGCACCTCGCTGGGCTTGAGGCCGCCGTCCCAGGCGGCCTCGCCCGCGACGGGGTGGTCGAGCGCGTAGTCGGCGCGCTCGGCCAGCATCGGCAGCCAGCCGACCCCGCCCTCGACGATGAGGATGCGCAGCCCGGGGAAACGCAGCGGCAGGCCCGACCAGAGCCAGTCGGCGCAGGCGAACATGGCGCTGGTGGGCATCAGCGTGGTGATCGCCTCGATGGGCGTGTCGGGCGAGGGCACGGGCGACCAGGACGAGTCGCCGGTGTGCAGGGCCACGACCGTGCCGGTCTCCTCGCAGGCGGCGAAGAACGGGTCCCAGTGGCCGGTGTGGATCGACGGCAGCCTCAGCCTGGTCGGGAACTCGGGGAAGACCACGGCCTTGAAGCCGCGGGCGGCGTTGGCCCTGATCTCCTTGGCGGCGATGTCAGGATCGGGCAGCCAGGGCAGTTGCAGGCCGATGATCCGCTCGGGGTAGGTGCCGGCCCAGACGTCGATGTGCCAGTCGTTCCACGCCTTGACCAGGGCAAGGCCGAGTTCCTGGTCGCGGGTGCGGGCGAACGGCATGCCCGCCTGGCCGGCCAGCATGCCGGGGAAGCACAGCGCGGCCCAGATGCCGGCGACGTCCATGTCCTGGACGCGGGCCTCGATGTCGTGGCAGCCGGGACGCATCTGCTCGAACCTGACCGGATCCAGGGTCCACTGCTCGCGCGGCAGCCCGGCGCCCACGTCGATGCCCGCGCACGGGTACGTGGCACCGCCGTAGCGCCAGACCTGGTGACCGGCGTCCGTCTCCACGACCTTGGGCGCGACGTCGGCGTATTTCTCCGGGAGCCTGTCCTCGAAGAGGTCAGGAGGCTCGATCAGGTGATCGTCGGCAGAGATGATCACATAGTCGCGCCGCCGGGGGTCAGGGTCGGGGAGCAGCGGCGTAGTCACGCAGGTAACCGTACGACGGCGGCATAACGTCGAACAAGCTGCGACGTATCCGTTGGGTATCCATGCATTCGTACCCGGGACCGCCTGGAGGGGGATGGGGGCGATCCCGGGCTTGTGGGGTCCTTGAGGATGCTGCCCCTTGCGGACCCCGGCGCCTTCTACCCGCGGGAGATCGAATCAGTCAGGAGATTTTCGCGAAGTTCCGCGATGGTGGCCCGGTCGACCTGGAGCACGCCGGTGACGTAGCCCTCGACGGAGCCGTGCCGGTCGATCAGGTCGTCCAGGAACAGGCGCATGGCCTGGGCGGGGGCCCGGCCGAACCCCGGCCACAGCGGGGCGTCCGGGTGTCTGGTGCGCTGGTCGGCGATGAAGCGCTCGGTCGCCAGGCCGGTCAGGGCGTAGTCGGCGACGATGTCGTCCTCGGCGACGCCGACGAGCGCGAGGATCAGCGCGGTGAGCAGGCCGGTGCGGTCCTTGCCCACCGCGCAGTGGATGACGACCGGCGCGTTGTCCGCGACGGCGACCGTCTGCACGGCGGCGCGCAGGTTCTCCACGCCGTCCTCGGTCACCTCCAGGTACCGGTCGGCGAGGTAGCGCTCGACGCCGATCTCCTCGCTGAACCGGGCGATGTCCCAGGGGCGGCCCTCGATCGGCAGGTTGCGGTAGCGCAGCCCCTCGGTCTCCGGCACCCGGCCGGCCCGCTCGACCTCGGCGGGATGTCTCAGGTCGATCACGGTGCGCACGCGCAGCGCGTGGAAGGCCCGCAGGTCGTCGCCGGCCAGCCAGCCCAGGGAGTCGGCCCGGTAGAGCCGCTGCCACCGGACGGTGCGCCCGTCCTCGGTGGCATATCCACCTACGTCACGAAAGTTGCGGAGATTGGTGAACTCAATGTGGCGGATCACCCTTCACACCTTAATTGGCGGCGGTTTCCGCTTCTTGGGTCGCCACCGTCTCACCGGCGGGTTTCCCGGACCTCTGCTCGGCCACCTCGCGCCGGATCAGCAGGATCCAGCCGCCGATCGCGATGCCGATGAACAGCCACCACTGGACCCCGTAGGCCAGGTTGAGGCCGCCGCCGGAACCGACGTCGGGGGCGGGCACCGGAGCGGGCGCGGCGGCGGCCTGCGGCTGCTGCCCGGTGAGCTCGACATAGCCGCCCACCAGCCGGTACGGCATGCGCTGCCCGATCTTGGCCGCGTCGATCAGCAGCACCTGGCCGTCCGGCAGCCCGGGCCGGTCGCGGAGGCCGGTGGAGTCCTCGGTCTCGCTCTGACGTAGCCGCCCGGTGACAGTTACCTGTCCGGTGGGCGGCGGGGGGACCTGGGGGGCCGCGTCGGCGCTGGCGGCGGCCGGGATCCAGCCGCGGTTGACGATCACGGCGGCGCCGTCGCCGGTGACGAGCGGGGTCAGGACGTAGAAGCCGTTGCGGCCCTCCTGCGGGCGGCGGCGGACGAGCAGGCCGTGGGCGGCGTCGTACGTGCCGGAGGTGACGACCGTGCGGTAACGGTCGCCCTCGCCGACCTGCCGGCCGGGAGCCGCGAGCCGGTCGAGCGGGACGGCGGCGGCCTCGATGTTGGCGGTCACCCTGTCCTTGTTGTCGGACCGCTCCTCGAAACGCCCGAACTGCCACCTGCCCAGGAACACGAAGGCGGGGATGACCAGCAGCACCACGACGTGGAGCGCCAGCCACCGGGGCGTCAGCAGGAACCGGTACACGCCTTCAAGGTTAGGCACCGGGGCGGGTGCTCCCTCACGCGGCTCGCCCGCTTAGGGGTGGGTGCTCCCTTACGCGGCTCGCCCGCTAGACGCTGCGCAGCCCGGGGCCCGGGCCGGGGACCGGCGTGACCTCGCGCGGACCGGCCACCTCGTGGCCCTCGGCGCAGCGGAAGTGCAGCTCGATGGGGGCGCCGCAGTCGCGGTGGGTGAGCAGCACCGGCGGGCCCTCCTCGTCGGCCAGGTATTTGTCACCCCAGTGCATGAGCGCGACGAGCAGCGGATAGAGATCGCGGCCCTTGTCGGTCAGCCGGTATTCGTCGCGCTGGCGCTGGCCGGGCTCGCGGTAGGGCTCCTTGCGCAGCAGGCCCTCGTCGACCAGCCGGGCCAGGCGCGCGCTGAGCACCTGGCGGGGGGCGCCGGTGACCGCCTGCATGTCGGCGAACCTGCGCACGCCGCTGAACGCCTCGCGCAGCACCAGGAAGGTCCACTTCTCCCCGACGATGTCCAGGGTGCGCTCGATCGAGCAGTTGTCCACCCGGAAGCCCAGTCGGAACGGCACGTTCATCTCCGCATTATATCTGAGTTCGATTGACAGACTCAGCTCGTAAGAGCAGGCTGAGTCTATGCACGGAACCCAGATCCGCCCGGTCCGCCCGGACGACGAGGAACGGATCAGACGCTTCCTGGCGGGGTTGTCGCTGCACACCAAGACGCTGCGCTTCTTCACCGGCGTGACCGTCCCGGCCGCCCACCTCGTCCGCACTCTGCTGACCCTGGACGAACGCCGCGACGCGCTCGTCGTCACCGCCGGGGACGAGATCGTCGGGCACGCCATGAGCTACCGGGGCGGCTGCGCCGACGTCGAGGTGGCCGTCGTCGTGGCCGACCGCTGGCAGGGGAACGGGCTCGGCCCGCGGCTCGTCGACACCTTGCTGCTCAGGGCCGCCGTGCGGGGGGCGCGCACGGTCGGGATGGACGTGCTGGGCGAGAACCGGCGGGTGCTCAGGCTCGTCCGCAGGCTGTGGCCGGACGCCGAGATGAAGGTCGCGGCGGGGACGGTCGAGGTGACCGCTATGATCGATCTGGCCGGAGTATTTGCGGAACAACGTTCTGGTGGCACACCATTGACAGTGTGAAGAGTGTCAAGAACGGACGCGACGGCCGCACCCGCATCATCGAGGGCGCCCTCCGCCGCTTCAGCCAGGACGGTGTCTCCGCCACCACGCTGGCCAGTCTGCGCGAGGAGAGCGGTGTAAGCGTCGGCAGCTTCTACCACCACTTCGCCAGCAAAGAGCACGTCTACGGCGTCCTGTACGCCGAGATCCTCGACGCCTACCAGCAGGAGTTCCTCGCCGAGCTGGTCCGGCACGACGACGCCCGCGCCGGCATCGAGGCCGTGGTCGCCTTCCACATGCGCTGGGCCGGCGAGCACCCCGAGCGGGCCAGGATCCTGGTCAGCGAGCGCCCGCCGCGCAAGCACGAGCCGGGCGGCGCCGAGGTGGCCGAGGCCAGGCGGGCGTTCTTCCGCCAGGTCTCCGACTGGTGGAAGCCGCACATGAAGAACGGGCAGCTCCAGCCCGTCCACGCCACCATGTGCTACGTCCTGTGGCTCGGGCCGGCGCAGGAGATGTGCCGCCTGTGGTTCGCCGGGGCGCACACCCCGACCGAGGAAGAGATCAAGGGCCTGGGCGAGGCGGCCTGGCAGAGTCTCCGCCAGCGCGGGGAGCAATGATCTGAGTACCGTCTGTGGTGTTATTGTCCAAATGTGAGAAGACCTCGGGCGCTCGTGCTGCCCGACCTGCCGGAGCGCGCGCTCGCCCGTCTGGGCGAGGTCGCCGACGTGGCCGAGGCTCCTCCCCGGCCGAGCGTCGGCTTCACCGACGAGCAGCTCGCCGACCTGGTCATCGAGACCGGCGCGAACGTGCTCATCACCGACGGCGACCAGGTTCGCACCTCGGTGCTCGGACTCCACATCGACATCGTGGCCAGCCTCGGCGCCCCCACGGGGGTGGACCTGCGCCTGGCGGCCGAACGCGGGGTCACCGTCCTGCACGCCCCCGGCCGCGACCCCGAGGCGGTGGCCGAGCTGACGCTCGCCCTGCTGTTCGCGGTCAGCAGGAACATCGTCACCGCCGACCGTGAGGTGCGCAGAGGCCGCGCCCATCGCGGCAGGGTGCCCCCCGCCCAGCGCCACCGCGGCAGACGGCTCACCGGACGCACGTTCGGCATCGTCGGCCTCGGCCGGGTGGGCCGGGCCATGCGCTGGCGCTGCCAGGGGCTGGGCATGCGGGTGGTCACCTGCGACCCGTTCGTCGCCGAGGCCACGCACACCCTGCCCGCGCTGCTGGCGGAGGCCGACGTGGTGTCGCTGCACGTGCCGCTGACCGCGGACACGAGGGGCCTGTTCGGCTACAGCGAGTTCGGCGCGATGCGCCAGGGCGCGATCTACCTCAACACCTCGCGCGGCGCCCTGCACGACCTGACCGCCCTGGTGGACGCGCTGCGCCAGGGCCAGGTGGGCGGCGCCGGGCTCGACCACTTCGAGGGCGAATGGCTCGATCCGGCCCACCCGCTGACCAGGCTGCCGAACGTGGTGCTCACCCCCAGGCTCGGCGAGGCCACCGGGGAGAGCCTGGAGGAGCTGGCGGAGGCGCTGGTGGAGGACATCGCGCGGCTGCTGCGGGGCGAGCCGCCCGCGTACGCGTGCGCGCCGGTCAGGCCGGTTGCCGGATCCGCGTCCTGACCTGCCAGCGGGAGCGGTCGAGGGAGATGTCCAGCCGCAGGTCGCCGCGCTGCCTGCGCAGGCCGGGCACGCGCAGCCGGTCGTGCACGTCGAACCTGCCGCGCGAGGGGTAGCCGAACCCCAGCTCGCCGGGCAGCACCCGCAGGTCGTCGCGGTTGCCGCAGCGCGGGCAGGTCCACGAGACCAGGTCCAGGCCCCGGTTGTAGTCGGAGCAGGCGTTGAAGTACTCGTCGGGCCCGAACCGCGACTCGCAGGCCAAGCAGGGGATCAGCATGGGGGCGCGCTCCTCGGTACGGCGTCTTGCACCCCTAGAGATACCGCCACCCACTTGTCCATGGCTTGCAGAACACTTGGGCGCGTAAGTAACAGTATGAGCACTGTCGGTGGCTGGTGAAAGGATGGTGTCCGTGGAACGACTGCGCCATCACCTCCTCGAAACCGGCTACACGATCGACGGCGTCCGCGACCGGCTCGGCGCCATGGCGGCCTCGGCCCTGGCGCGGGAGGAGCTCGTCCCGGCCCTGCGGGCGACCGCCGACGGCGACCCGCTGGGCACCCTGATCAGGCTCTGGTGGCTCGGCGTGCCGGTGCCGGCCGGATCCGTGCCGGCCGCCGTCCTGGAATCCGGGCTGGTGTCGGCCGACGGCGACCTGATCAGGGCGACCGTGCACCTCCAGCCGTGGGAGACCGGCGGCTACGTGGTCTCCGACCGCAAGGTCCGGCCCGGCGACCCGGCGCTGCGGGCCGACCACGTCGTGGGGGCCGGGGGCGCCTCGGCCAACCTGGCCCAGCTCGTCAGCCGCCGGCCCGTCTCGCGCGCGCTCGACCTCGGCACGGGCTGCGGCGTCCAGGTGCTCCACCTCGACGGGCGGGCCGAGCAGGTGGTCGCCACCGACCTCAACCCGCGCGCCGTGGAGCTGGCCCGGCTGAGCTGGGAGCTGTCCGGCGTGACGGGCGTCGACGCGCGGGTGGGGTCGATGTTCGAGCCGGTCGAGGGCGAGCTGTTCGACCTGATCGTCAGCAACCCGCCGTTCGTCATCGCGCCCGGCGCCGAGCGCACGCTGACCTACCGCGAGTCCGGCGGCGAGGCCGACGACTTCTGCTGCGACCTGGTCCGGCGCACCCCGCGCCACCTCGCGCCCGGCGGGCAGGCCCACTTCCTGGCCAACTGGCTGCACGTCGAGGGCGAGGACTGGCACGACCGGGTCGGCGGCTGGCTGCGCGAGACCGGCTGCGACGCCTGGGTCGTCCAGCGTGACGTGCAGGATCCGGCCGAATACGTCGAGCTGTGGCTCAAGGACGCGGCCGAGCAGGGCACCAAGGGCTACACCGACCACTACGACCGGTGGCTGGCCTGGTTCGACGAGCGCAAGGTCGAGGGCATCGGCTTCGGCTGGATCACCATGCGCAACTCGGGCACCCTCGACCCGGTCGTGCGCGTGGAGCACCTGCCCCACCAGGTGGCCCTGCCGGTCGGCGACTACGTCGACGACGTGCTCGACTCCATCGCCGCCGCCCACCGCGCCGCCGACCTCGACGCGGCGCTGCTGCGCACGGCCGACGGGGTGCTCGACGAACGCGTCGGCCTGCCCGGCGCCGAGGACCCGATCCGCATCGTGCTGCGCCAGACGCAGGGGCTGCGGCGCAGCAGGGAGGTCGGCACCGTCGAGGCCGCGCTGGCCGGCGTGTGCGACGGCGAGCTGGCGCTCGGCCCGCTGCTCAATGTGATCGCCGAGCTGGTCGGCGACGGGGAGATCCCCAACGCCGACGCGGTCCGGCCGCTCATCGCCGAGGGTTATTTCCTGCTTTGATTCACCGTTGATCCGACGTTGACCGCGCCGGTGGAGGCTTCTGACCGAGACGCGGGCCTGGGGGGTTCGAAGGTCCGCGTCGAGTCCGGCCGGTCGTCTGTTGTGAGGCGGCTAGCCGTCACGCGAAGCATCCGGATGACCGGGCCCCCTGGCGACGCGTGGCGGTCAGGATGACCGGCCGGGCTGCCATCGGCATTGACTAAGGACAGCCTTGATCAACCATGTGTGGATGACACGTCTGGACGACGAGCTGTACTCAGGACTCGACGACGGACCGTTCGACGGCGAAGCCGTCCAGCAGCAGCTTCAGGTCGCCGGCCTCGGGGGCGCCGAGCCTGGTGAAGACGTCGTAGGCCTGCCTGAGGCAGTCGAGGCTCCGCGCGGCGCTGCCCAGTCCGCGTAGCGCCCGGCCGAGCACGGTGAGCGAGAGCGCCTCGCCGTAGGGATGGCCGATCTCGCGCGAGACCACGAGCGCCTGCTCGGCGTGGCGTACGGCGTCGGGGTAGCGCCCGGCGGCGATGAACGTCTCGGCCAGCCGGGAGCACACGCGTTGCTCCCAGACCCGCTGCTTGCTGGAGCGGAAGAAGGCCAGGCACTCGGCGTGGTGGTGCACCGCCTCGGTGAGCCGGCCGACCCGGCTGAGCACGATGCCCAGGTGGTAGCGGGCGCGGGCGGTGCCGGCGCCGCTGCCGATCTCGGTGAAGATGGCCAGGCCCTTCTCCGCCGCGGCGATGGCGTCCTCGGCGTGGCCGAGGCCCAGGTGGTCGCGGGCCGAGTAGCTGAGCACCAGGGCCTCGCCGGCGGGGACGCCGTTCTCGCGGTAGTAGCGGGAGGCGGCGTCGAACAGGGTGAGGGCCTCGGTGTGGCGGCGCTGCCGGCCGACGACGACGGCCAGCGCGTTGAGCACCTCGCCGGTGACGATCTTCTCGCCGCGGGTCTCGGAGAGCTCGTGCACGCGGCGGAAGTGGGTCTCGGACTCCGAGAGCTGGTTGCCGGCGAACAGCACCCGGCCCAGCACGTACCGGGAGCGCAGCTCGCCGGCCTCGTCGCCCAGGTTCAGCGCGGCGGCGAGCACCGCGCGGGTGCCCTGGTCGAACTCGCGGGTGTGGGTACCGGCCTCCAGCAGCGGTTCCATGGCCACCAGCATGTCGGCGGCGGGCAGGAGCTGCTCGCCGTCGGTGGACGTGGTCGCGGCCTGGTTGATGGCCGCGAACAGCGAGTCGCCCTCGGAGATCAGCCAGGCCACGGCCTCGTCGACGGTGGTGAAGGTGAGCCCGCTGCCGACCACGGCCAGGTTGTCGGGGATCATGCTGCCCTCGTAGGCCAGCCGGTGGGCGGACCGGGACGAGGCCAGGTAGAAGCCGAGCAGCCGGCGCAGCGCCAGCGTCTTGTCCTCGGGACGCTCGGTCTTGTCCAGGACGCGCCTGGCGAACAGCCTGAGCAGGTCGTGGAAGCGGTAGCGGCCGGGCGCGGTGGCCTCCAGGAGGCTCATGTCGACCAGCGACTCCAGCAGCTCCTCGGCCTCGTACATGTTCATCGCCAGGACGGCCGCGGCGGCCCCGATCGAGATGTCGGGGCCCTTCGGCAGGGACAGCAGGCGGAAGGCGCGGGCCTGGGCCGGTTCGAGCTGGCCGTAACCGAGCGCGAAGGTGGCCTCGACGGCCAGGTTGCCCACGCGCAGCTCGTCGAGGCGGCGCTGTTCGTCGGCCAGCCTGGGCGCCAGCGAGGCGACCGTCCAGGAGGGGCGGGCGGCCAGCCGGGCGGCCACGATCCGGACGGCCAGCGGCAGGAAACCGCAGGCGGCGACCACGTCCATGGCGGCGCCGTGCTCGGCGGCCACCCGCTCGGGCCCGGCCACGGTGGAGAACAGCGACAGCGCCTCGTCCGGCTCCATGACGTCGAGGTCGATCAGCCGGGCCGCGGGCAGGTCGGCCAGCTTGGCCCGGCTGGTGACGATCGTGGCGCAGCCCGGCGAGCCCGGCAGCAGCGGGCTGACCTGGTCGGCGTCGCGGGCGTTGTCCAGCAGCACGAGGATGCGCCGGTCGGACAGCAGCGAGCGGTAGAGCGCCGAACGTTCGGCCAGGCCGTCGGGGATGACGTCCGGCGGGATGCCGAGCGCGCGCAGGAAGCCGCCGAGCGCCGACTCGGGAGCGGTCACCTCGTCGCTGTGGCCGCGCAGGTCGGCGTAGAGCTGGCCGTCGGGGAACAGGTCGTCGGCCGCGTGCGCCACGTGGACGGCCAGCGTGGTCTTGCCGACGCCGCCGATGCCGCACAACGCCACCACCGGCACGCCCTCGGCCGACGACTGCGCGGACAGCAGGGTGTGGACGCGGACGGCCACCTCCTTGCGCCCGGTGAAGTCGCTGACCGCGGCCGGGAGCTGCGCCGGGCGGGGCAGTTCGAGCGCGGGCGGCTCCTCCTCGGCCGCGGGCTCGCCGGCGGCCTGCTCGGCCGGGGCGGCGGGCGGCGGCACGTGGGTGAGCGCCGGGTCGGCGGCCAGGATGCGCTGGTGGAGCGCGGTCAGCTCGCTGCCGGGCTCGATGCCCAGCTCGTCGATCAGCGCCTCGCGGGTCTCGGTGAACACGTTGAGGGCGTCGCCCTGCCGTCCGCAGCGGTAGTAGGCCAGCATGAGCTGGGCGCGCAGCCGTTCGCGCAGGGGGTGTTCGGCGGTGAGCGCGATCAGCTCGGAGACGACCGCGGCGTGCCCGCCCAGCTGCAGGTCGAGGTCCATGAGCGTCTCGATGACGCTGACGCGGCGTTCGGCCAGGCGGTCGCGCTGGTGCTCGGCGTACGGGCCGACGGCGCCGGCCAGCGGCTCGCCCTCGAACAGGGTCAGCGCGGCCCGCATGCCCTCGGCGGCGGCGGAGAGCCGGCCGGCCTTGCGGGCGGCCTCGGCCTCGGCGATGCCGCGTTCGAAGCGGGTCAGGTCGAGCGCGTTGTCGGGCAGGCGGAGGGCGTAGCCGCGGCCGATGGAGGTCAGCAGCTCGGGACGGGAGCGGGCGGGCCTGTCGGGTTCGAGCACCGTGCGCAGGCGGGAGACGTACGTGCGCAGCGCGCCCAGGGCGCGGGGCGGCGCGTCCTCGCCCCACACGGCGTCGATCATCTCGGCGGGGGTGACCGCGCGGCCCTCCCGCAGGAGCAGCATGCCGAGGATCGAACGTTGCAGCGGGGTGCCCAGGTCGAGTTCCTGCCCCTCGCGCCACGCGCGGACGGGACCGAGCACGGCGAACCGCAGCCCGCCCTCAACGCTCTGACCAGCCATGCCGTCTGTCTCCCGGGCAATGGAACGATTTGTGTCCAAATGATAGATCCAGTACCGCTTACCACCTAGAACTGGGCTGATCGCCGAAACGAACCGTTGATCCGCCTTTGATCCGGTGTTGACCGAGCCTCCGCATGCTGATGGCAGGCCGTACATGGCGCACCGACACGGGGGCGTGTCATGTAGAGCCGATGGGGACGCGGAAAAATACAGGCCCCGCCCGGAAAGTATGGGCGGGGCCGTTGCCGATGTTCCTACGCTGCCTCTACCAGTCCGAGCCGCATGGCCAGCCGTTCTCGGACGAGCGGCCATTCGGAGTTCAGGATCGAGTAGAAGGCCGTATCTCGGACCGTGTTGTCGGCGCCTCGGCTATCCGCTCGCCGCACCCCGTCGAAGTGTGCGCCGAGGGCCTCGATGGCGGCCCGGGATCGGACGTTCCTGACATCTGCCTTGAGTGTGATGCGGTGGACGTTCCAGGTCTCGAAGGCGAGTGAGAGCATGAGGAACTTGCTCTCCCGGTTGACGCCGGTGCCCTGGGCGCAGGCGCCCAGCCAGGTGTAACCGATGTCCGCCACGGACGGGATGTCGCCCACCGCACCCCGTGTACCCGGCGGCCAGGGCATGGGGCCCTGCCAATACTCCAGGTGCATGAGACGGGTGGCACCGACCACGCGGTCGGTGTTCAGCCACCGGATGGCGAAGGGCAACGTGCGGCCCTCCGCCTGCTCAGCCATGGCGGCCTCCACATAGGAGACCATCTCGTCCCGGCCGTCCGGGACGCGAGTGAAGGCGTAAGTGGAGCGGTCTTCACTCGCCGCGGCGACGAGATCGTCGATCACCGCGTGGCTGAGAGGTTCCAGGCGCACGGAGCGCCCGGACAAGGTGACAAGAGCGGGCATGAGCACATGATGAGGCTCGCGCGGCGCGCGCGTAACCAGGCTCTCGAAGCCATCTTTCCCGGGTTTCTGGATGTGCGGTGTTTCCGCAGGTCAGAGGGCTGATTTGGTGGATGGTAAACCAGCTCTTGGGGAAAGATTCGCCTAACCGTGACATGGCGCCGGCACCAGCGCCGGGTGGCGTTCACCCACGACGCCGTGACGGACCAGAGAGAGCTCCTTCAGACCCATGGACAGATGGTTCAGATTGGCTGCGATCCATGGCAGTTGAAGGGGATCTGTGCTGTTCAGCGCGGTCAGTCGTTCCTCGGGCGAGTCGCCGTACAGGAGGCTCACCGCCACGCGCACCCGGGCGGCCGACGGGTCGTCGCCGAAGGCGTGTCCGGGCAGGACGCCGATGCCGTGCTCGTCCAGCAGGATCCGGGTGATCTCGGCGGAGCCGCCGAGCCTGAGGTGGCTCAGGTCGGGATAGAGGTAGAAGCCTCCCTGAGGTCGCGGCACCGAGGCGCCGATCTCCGTGAACCGCTCGTGGACGGCCCGCGCCACGATGCCGTGCAACCTCCGGCTGCCGGCGACCCGGTCGGTCAGCTCGCGCGGCTCGTCGAAGGCGTAGGCCGCGGCCTCCTGGACGGGCGCGGCCGGCGCCGACCAGATCTCGCTGGCCACCGCCAGCAGCCGGGTACGCAGCCCGTGCGCGCCCTCGGGCAGCCGGGCCACGCCGATCCGCCACCCGCCGAGCGCCAGGCTCTTGCTCAGCCCGGTGGTGATGATCGTGCGCTCGGGCGCGAGGTCGGCCGGCGAGGTGTAGCCCGCCGACTCGTCGTGGACCAGGTCGCGGTAGATCTCGTCGGAGATCACGATCAGGTCCAGCTCACGCGCCACGGCCGCCAGACGGGCCACGGTCTGCGGCGTGGCCAGCCGGCCGGTCGGGTTGTCGGGCAGCGTGACCAGCAGCGAGCTGACCGTCCTGCCCTCCGACCGGGCCTTGCGGACCGCCGCGACGACCAGGTCGGGGTCGGGCACCCCGCCCTCTCCTGGCGGTGCGGGCACCAGGATGGGACGGGAGCCCACCAGATCGGCCTGCGCGGCGTAGCTGACCCAGCTGGGCATGGGCAGGACGATGTCGCCGCCGATCGCCAGGAGCAGGCCGTACAGCAGCGACTTGCTGCCAGGTCCGCAGACGACCAGCTCGGGGTCGGTCGAGAGCCCCCGTCGTGTCCAGTAGCCCGCTGCCGCGGACCGGAGCCCGGACGCGCCCGCGACCGGCCCGTAGCCGTTGCGCTCGGAAGCGGCGGCCAGCTTGTCGCGCAGCGCCGGGTGGACGGGCAGACCGGCCTCGCCGAAGGCCAGGTGCAGCACGCGTTCCCCGGCACGCCGTCTTCGTTCGATGTCTTCGTTCGCCGCCAAGGTGGCGGACAAGGTCACGGTCATGTTTGTCACGTTCCCAGGGTGGTTGTATGAAGGCATCAGTACAAGCGAGGCTTTTTGTGGGTAGGTGTAAGGAAGTCTGATGCTCGAATTCCGGCGTTTGGCGCTGATCTGTGAGTTCGCTCGCCGGGGCAGCATCGCGGCCGCCGCCGAGTCTCTGGGCTACAGCCCCTCGGCCGTCTCCCAGCAGCTCGCGGCGCTGGAACGGGAGACCGGCACCGCGCTGATCGACAGAACCGCGCGCAGCGCGGAGCTGACCGACGCCGGACGCCGGCTCGTCCAGCACGCCGAGCGCATCCTGTCAATGGTCGAGGAGGCCGAGTCCGACCTCTCCGCCCATGCGGGCACCCCCTCGGGGCGCGTCGTCGTCACCGCCTTCCCCACAGCGGCCGTGGCATTCGCGCCGGCGCTGGCGCGTTCGCTGCGCCGCCACACCGAGCTGACGCTCCGCCTGGGCCAGAGCAGGTCGGGGCGGGGCATGCGGGAGGTCCAGTCGGGCGAGGTGGACATCGCCCTCGTCGACGACTGGTACGGGTCGGTCCGCGAGAGCGAGAGCCTGCGGGTCTTCCCCCTGCTGCGCGACCCCATCGTGCTCGTCGTGCCGCGCAGGCACCGGCTGGCCGACCCCGGAGTGCCGCTCGACCTGCGCGAGCTGCGCGACGAGCCGTGGATGGCCACCCCCGACGGCGAGCCCTCACGCCTGGCCGTCGACCGGCTGTTCGTGGACGTCGGCGGCACCCGGCCGACGCCCTGGGAGTTCGAGGGGCTCGGGACGATCCTGTCCCTCGTCGCCAAGGGCATCGGCATCGCCGCGGTGCCCGCCCTCGCGCTGGCCGCCGGGGTGCGCGGGCTGGCGGTCAGGGAGTTCCCCGGCAACCCGGTCGGCCGCGACGTGCACGCGGTCGCCCGCAGGTCCAGCGTGCACCGGCCGTCGGTGTCGGTGACGTTGCGGGCGATCCACGTGGCCGCCCGGTACATCGCCGGCGATCTGGAGCCGGTGACCCCGGCCGAGCGGTAGCGTCTGCCCATGGCGCCGACGTACGAGATCGAGCAGCTCCTGCTGTCCATGCCGAGCACCCGCACGGTCGCGGGCGTCGACGAGGTGGGCAGGGGCGCGTGGGCGGGGCCGGTGATGGTCTGCGCCGTCGTGACCGATCTGTCCGAGCCGCCGCCCGGCCTGACCGACTCCAAGCAGGTCTCGGCCGCCAAGCGCGGCCCGCTCGCCGACGAGCTGACCGCATGGGCGGCCGGCATCGGGTTCGGCGAGGCGAGCCACGCCGAGATCGACGCGCTCGGCATGACCGAGGCGCTGCGCAGGGCCGCCCGCCGGGCGCTCGAAGCCCTGCCGGTGCGCCCCGACGCCGTGATCCTCGACGGCAAGCACGACTACATCGGCGCCCCCTGGCCGGTCCGCCTGGAGATCAAGGGCGACGCGGCCAGCGTCTCGGTCGCGGCGGCCTCGGTCCTGGCCAAGGTACGGCGGGACGCCTACATGGGCACGATCGGCCATGACGAGTACGGCTTCGCGGAGAACGCCGGATATCCCTCGCCCGCGCACCAGGAGGCCCTGGCCCGGCTCGGCCCCACACCGCACCACCGGCTCTCCTGGTCCTACCTGGACGACCTGCCGCAATGGCGGCATCTGAAGCAGGCCAGGGATCCGCTCGTGGGCGAAGGGCAGGCCGCGCTGTTCGGCTGAGCCGTAGGATCGGGGGAGTGCGGATCGGGATCTTCGTCATCGCGGCCTGCTTTCCCGGCCAGGACCCAGGGCAGGTCCTGCGGAACTCGGTGGAGCTGATCGAGGCCGCCGAGGCGGCCGGGTTCCACGACGCCTGGATCGCCGAGCACCATTTCATGTCCTACGGCGTGTGCCCGTCGGCGGTCACGCTGGCCGCCGTGGCGGCGGGGCGTACCAGCCGGATCGGGCTCGGCACGGCGGTGAGCGTGCTGTCGTCCCAGCATCCCGTGGCGCTGGCCGAGCAGGCGGCCATGCTCCACCACCTGTCGGGCGGGCGGTTCACGCCCGGCGTCGGCAGGGGCGGCCCGTGGGTCGACCTAGAGGTGTTCGGCACCGGGCTCGACCGGTTCGAGCGGGGCTTCGCCGAGTCGCTCGACCTGCTGGTCGAGGCCCTGGCCGCGGGGTCGGTGGCGGCCGAGGGGGAGTTCTTCCGGTTCAGGGAGGTCGCCCTGGTGCCGCGGGCCCGGCTGCGGCCCGTGGTGGCGTGCACGTCGGGCTCGACGGTGGCGCTCGCGGCCGAGCGCGGGCTGCCGATGCTGCTCGGCATGCACATCGGCGACCACGACAAGGCCCTGCTGGTCGCCGAGCACGTCGCGCGGGGCGGGAGCCCGGCGGGGCACCTGGCGGCCGGGGTGGCGCACGTGGCCGACTCGACCGAGGCGGCCGTCCGGGAGCTGACGGAGTCGATGCCCGCGTGGCTGGGCCCCGGGCTGGCCGGTTACGTTCCGGTGGACGGCCGGCCGCGCCCCTCGCGGGACGTCACCGCCTACGTCGACCTGCTGACGCGCATCCATCCGGTCGGCTCGCCCGACCACTGCGCCGAGGTGCTGCGGCGCACGGCCGAGAGGACCGGGATCGAGCACGTGATCCTGACCGTGGAGGGCATCGGCGACCACCGCCGGGCCCTGGAGGACGTGCGCCGCCTCGGCGCCGAGGTCCTCCCCCTGGTGGCGGACTGACGGGCGAGCCGGGACGGCCCGGCTCGCCCGTGGGTTCAGCAGTCGACCAGCTCCGGTTCCTGGTTGAGGATCTGGGCCCGCGGGGTGACGAACTCGTCGAGGGCCTTGGTGGCCGACGGGTCGAAGACGGCGACCCGGTGGCAGTTCTGGAAGGCCAGCCGTACGCCGAAGTGGCGTTCGAGCGCGCCGCGCATCGCGTCGCTCGCCAGACACCGCAGGAGCTGGCCGCGTGCCTCCTCGGACGGCGGTGGCACCTGGTTGTCGGCGAACTCGGCTCCGCTCTGCGTGCGCTCGGCGACCAGCTCGCTGATCAGCGACCACGCGTAGGGGAGTGAGTCGCGGACGCAGGCGACGAACGCGGCGTCGTCCACGTCTCCGGCTCGGGCCTGGTCCAGCAGATCGTTCGGGACGGTCAGCGACATGCTGTCTCCTCTCGAAGGGGATCGAATCTGACGTTATGTGGGAGAAGTGGGTAGCTCCAGAGACCTGGAGGTGCGTTTTAGGGGCCGTAGACGAAGTCAGGATCGATCTGCTCGGCCAGGTCGGCTCCCGTGCGGGCGTTGGCCCACGCGCGGGCGTTGCGCAGGTGGAACTCGGCGGTCTGGCGGCCGAAGCGCGGCCAGTCCTTCTCCTGCGCGTCGAGGGTCTTGCGCAGGACGGCCAGCGCCTCGGTGTTGGCCGGCTCCAGGTCGTCGAGCGTGAAGTGGCGGCCCTGCTCCATGGCGCGCACCGCCGAGGAGTGCTCCATCCAGGTCAGCAGGTCGTCGCCCACGTGCGCGCGGAGGAACTCCACGTCAGACGGGCCGTGGACCTTGTTGCCGACCACGGCGAGCGCGACGTCGTACTTGGCGGCGTGGTCGCGGTACTGCTGGTAGACGCTCACGCCCTGCCTGGTGGGCTCGGCGACGAGGAAGGTCAGGTCGAACCGGGTGAACAGCCCGGAGGCGAAGGAGTCGGAACCGGCGGTCATGTCGACCACGACGTATTCGCCCTGGCCGTCGACCAGGTGGTTGAGCAGCAGCTCCACCGCGCCGACCTTCGAGTGGTAGCAGGCCACGCCGAGGTCGTCGTCGTCGAACGGGCCGGTGGCCAGCAGGCGCAGGCCATGAGGGGTGGTCACGGCGTAGTCGAGCGCGGCCAGGTCGTCGAAGCCCAGCAGGCGCGAGCCGCGGCCCGGCGGGGTGGTCTTGACCATGGTCTCGGCCGAGGCGATGCGCGGGTTGTCGCCGCGCAGCAGGTCTTTGATCTCGGTGAGGTGGGCCCCGAGCGGCTCGGGCTGGGCGTCGAGGCCGAGCACCAGGGCCAGGTGCTGGTTGATGTCGGCGTCCATGACGACCACCGGGTCGCCCTGGGCCGCCACGTGCCGCGCGAACAGCGCCGAGATCGTCGTCTTCCCGCTGCCGCCCTTGCCGACGAATGCCACTCTCACGTGCGCTCCTGAAATGACGATGAAAATCGTTTCCGTTGGGCCCGCGCACCATCATGCCACACTCCGTGCTCGGGTGATGGCTGTCGGAAAGGTGAGAGCTCGGGTGATGGCTGTCGGAAAGGTGAGAGTCAGCCGCAGGCGGCGTCCAGGCTGACCGGGGTCTCCGGGTCCTGGGTCGGGGCGGCGGAGTGGTGCGCGCTCGCCGACCGGTTGGCCGGGCGCTCGTCCAGGGCCTCGGAGACCTTGCGCCTGATCAGGTACCAGTCGGGCGTGACGGTGCTGATCAGCGGCGGGACGAAGCTGAGGCTCCGGATCCTGGTGTCCTTGACCTTGTCCGACAGCTCGATCAGGGCGGGCAGCAGGTCCTGTGGCACGTCGCTGGAGATGGCCCGCTTGGTGGCCGCGGCCAGCTTCTCGAAGCTCTTGAGCACGGTCATCGGATCGGCCTGCTTGGCGACCGCGTTGAGCAGGCACTTCTGGCGGCCCATGCGGACGTAGTCGTCGCTGTCGGTGCGGGAGCGGCCGTACCAGAGGGCCTCCTCGCCGGACAGTTTGCGGGTGCCGGCGGGCAGCAGGCCCTCGCGGTACTTGCCGTACACGATGGGGTCCTTGACGGTGACCCGGACGCCGCCCATCGCATCGACGATCTCGGCGAAGCCCTTCATGTCGACCATGGCGTAGTAGTTGACCGGGATGCCGAGGATGTCGCTGACGGTGCGCTTGAGCAGCGACGGGCCGCGCTTGCCCTTGCCCACGCCGGGGACCATCTCCGGGTGGTCCTCGGCGTACTGGAAGATCTCGTTGAGCAGGCCGGGGGTGCTGGGGCCGTCGCCGGTGAAGCCGAAGGGGAAGCGGCTCCTGGCCGGGCCGTGCGGGAGCTGGACCTTCTGCAGGTTGCGCGGCAGGCCGAACAGGGTGGTGGCGCCGGTCTCGGTGTCCACGCTGGCCACGGTCATGCTGTCGGTGCGCACGCCGGGACGGCCGGGGGCGGCGTCCGCGCCGATCAGCAGGAAGTTGACGCGCTTGGCGCCGTTCCACGGGTCCTGGGCGACGACGGGGGCGCTGCTGGTGGTGGTGGCGAAGACGTGGCTGACGACGTCGCGGGACAGGTAGGCCATGCGGGTGGCGTACGCGGTGGGCGCCAGGACGAGCGCGCAGAGGGCGGCCGCGAGCGTGGTGGTCAGGAACCGTCCGGCGGTGTCGGAGGAGTCGGGACGGACGAGCAGGAAAGACCGGATGATCACCGCGGTCCACGCCAGCGCGATCCCGACCAGCGCCCCGGTGAGCACCGTGAGCCAGCCGGGCTGGACCGCCAGCGACAGCAGCCGGGTGCTGAACGCCGTGAACACCGTCAGGACGCCGGCGAGCATCAGCACGTAGGCCGCCATGAGGGCGATGCCCATCCGGTGACGGTGGGTGGCCAGGTGCGCCACCCCCCAGAGCGCGGCCGACGCCACCGTCAGCGCGATGCTCGCTCCTAGGCCGAATTCGCGTTGTTTCCCTGTCATGCCTGGTCAAACCCCCAATGCCAGCCCATCCAAGTCACCATAGTTATTGCGTTGCGGGCTATTTGAGGGTGAAGGGGAAGTGTTTGCTCAATTCCCGGTCAAGACCCTCTTGAGATATAACGTGAGAGTGAGCACTCGACACGGTAGCTACGGATTCGACGCACCGTGGGCCCTTGGCGGACTGCTCTTCGGGGCGATCGTCCTGCTGGCTCTCGCGGCGGTCTCCTTCGTGCTGGACATCCCCGCCGCCGGGATCGCCTTCGCCTTCGGCGGGCTCTACACGCTGGCCAGCGCGGCCAGCTACCTCTACACCACGCGCCGGGGCAAGTTCGCCGTCTGGGCCGAGCTGCTGGAGCCGCTCGAAGGCGGTGAGCGGGTGCTCGACCTCGGCTGCGGGCGCGGCGCGGTGCTGCTGGCCGCCGCCGCCCGGCTCACCTCCGGACGGGCGGCCGGCGTCGACCTGTGGAGCTCGAAGGACCAGTCGGGCAACGCCGCGGCCGTCACCCTGGCCAACGCCGCGGCCGAGGGCGTCGCCGACCGGATCGACCTGGTCACGGGCGACCTGCGCGACCTGCCGTTCGAGGACGGCGCGTTCGACGTCGTCGTGTCGAGCCTGGCGATCCACAACATCCCCTCCGCCGAGGGCCGCCGGCAGGCGATCACGGAGGCCCATCGGGTGCTGCGGCCCGGCGGCCTCATGCTGATCGCCGACTTCCGGTACGCGCCCGACTACGAGGACGCCCTGCGCGACCTGGGCGTGATCGACATCCGCCGGCGCGACCTGGGCGCCCGCCTGTGGTACGGCGGCCCCTGGTTCGGCACCACCCTGGTCGAGGCCAGAAAACCTGCCTTGTAGGGAACGTTTGCCATCCGTTTACCGGGTACCCAAGTGCCCTTATGAGCGACGTGGATACCGGCACCGTAACTACCAAGGTGCCCGCACGGCTGGACCGGCTGCCGTGGTCCCGCTGGCACTGGATGATCGTCATCGGCCTCGGCACGGTATGGGTGCTCGACGGGCTGGAGGTCACCATCGTCGGCAACCTGTCCGGGCAGCTCGCCAAGCCCGGCAGCGGCCTGGACATCACCCAGGCGCAGGTCGCCGGCCTCGCCGCGGCCCTCTACGTGGCCGGGGCCTGCGCGGGGGCGCTGTTCTTCGGCTGGCTGACCGACAAATTCGGCAGGAAGAAGCTGTTCCTGCTGACGCTGGTGGTCTACCTCGCGGCGACGCTGATGACCGCCCTGTCCTTCGACGCCTGGTGGTTCTTCCTGTTCCGCTTCATGACCGGCTTCGGCATCGGCGGCGAGTACGCGGCCATCAACTCGGCCATCGACGAGCTGATCCCGAGCCACCACCGCGGGCGCATCGACATCATCATCAACGGCAGCTACTGGCTCGGCGCGGCGGGCGGCGCCCTGCTCACCGTGCCGCTGCTGAACGACCTGCCGGTCAACATCGGCTGGCGGGTGGCGTTCGGGCTGGGCGTGGTGCTCGGCCTGGCCATCCTCCTGGTGCGCAGGAACGTCCCGGAGAGCCCGCGCTGGCTGTTCATCCACGGCCGCGACCGCGAGGCCGAGCAGATCGTGGAGGACATCGAACGCCGGATCGGCCGGGACCTGCCCGAGCCGCAGGAGTCGATGACCATCCACCAGCGTAGGTCGATCGGCTTCCTGAAGATCGCGCACACGATGGTCGCGCTCTACCCCAAGCGCACGGTCCTCGGGTTGTCGCTCTTCATCGGCCAGGCGTTCCTCTACAACGCGATCACCTTCGGCTACGCCCAGATCCTGACCACGTTCTTCAAGATCGACTCGTACACGGGCTACTACTTCGCGATCATCGCGGTCGGCAACTTCCTCGGGCCGCTGCTGCTCGGCAGGCTCTTCGACACCGTCGGCCGGGTCCCCATGATCTCGGCGACCTACATCGGCTCCGGGGTGCTGCTGCTCGGCACCGCCTGGCTGTTCGACCAGGGCGCGCTGACCGCGATGACGCTGACCCTCTGCTGGTCGGTGGTGCTCTTCGTGGCCTCGGCGGGGGCCAGCGCGGCGTACCTGACGGTGAGCGAGATCTTCCCCATGGAGACCAGGGCGATGGCCATCGCGTTCTTCTTCGCCATCGGCACGGCCGCCGGCGGCATCGCCGGCCCGCTCGTGTTCGCCTCGCTGGTGGAGAGCGGCGCGCCGGGCGACACGGCGCTGGCGTTCTCGATCGGCGCGATCGTGATGATCGTCGCCGGGCTGGTCGAGCTGGCCTTCGGGGTCAAGGCCGAGCGCAAGGGGCTGGAGGAGATCGCCGCGCCGCTCACCGCCGCGCGGGCCGCATGACCCGCAGCACCTGGGTGCTGTCGGCCAGGTACAGGTGCGGCACGTCCACGAACACCCGCATCGGCCCGCGGTCCAGTGCCAGGTCGCGGGCCATGGACGCGTGCACCTCGGCCAGCGGCAGGTAGTTGAGGTAGCTGGTGAAGGCGTTCTGGGAGCGGAAGGTCGCGGTCATGGCGAGCGCGCCGTCCCGGATCCGGAACGCCACGCCGATCAGGCAGGGCACCGCGTCGTACGGCTCGCCGGGGATGGTCAGCGAGATCCACGCGCTCTTGCTGTACGGCTTGACCCGCAGCAGGTCGGCCGCCCAGGCGAGCTGTCCCCTGATCCGGGCGCCGTAGCTGTACTTGAACGGCGGCACGATCACGTCCTCGCTGAACTTCCTGCTGTACAGGGCCAGCCGCTCAGCGTCGCCGTACCGCGCGATGATCGGGTCGTCGCCCCGCACCTCGGCGATCTCGAACAGCACGGACGGGGCCTCGATCACGGGGCCGCGGTCGTCGTCGGCGAGCGTGCCCGCCGTCCAGACATGTCGCATCATCCACATCCACGCCTCCCCACATGACGCCCATGACGCAGGGCCGGGCATTCAGGTCTCCTGATCCGGGAACTCGTAGGGGTCGCGCGGGAGCCGGCGCCGCCTGGTCACGTTGCAGCGCACGTAGTAGACGGCGTAGTGGACCAGCGTGACGAGGAGGATGCCGAAGGTGAGCAGGAGCAGGTTGGGCGCCTGCCCGCACAGGCCGGTCAGGCCCACCGTCAGGTAGGCCGAGTTCGCCAGCGCCAGCGTCGTCACGTTGATCCCGGGCCAGGCCAGCGGCGCGTACGTCTCCGGGAAGCGGGGGTCGATCGGCAGGTTCGGGCTCCAGCCGAGCCGGTCCTTGAGCCTGGAGGCGTACAGCAGGCGGAAGTTGTTGATCGCGCGGGCCGTCCTGGCGTGTGCGCGGACCGCCTCGATCAGCCGCAGGAACGGCAGCACGCTGAGCACCCCGAACGCCGTGACCAGGGCGAACAGGTACCACGGCACGCGCTGCCACTCCGTGAGGCTCTGCGGGTCCACCACCTTGGCGCTGGTCAGGGCGATGGCCGCGAGGAACGGCCCCGACAACAGGCTCATGGCGAGCCTGGTCATCTTCAGCCGTTCTTCCTTCGCGGCCAGGTGGACCGCGTAGATGCCGGTGAAGTCCACGGCGGCGAGCTGGAGGAAGTGACTGGACTCAAGCCCGTCGTCCCGGATCATCATGCGAGGGGGGATCTTTCGCATGTGCGCTCCTGTAGTGCGTGACTCCAGTATTAGCGCGATTCGCCGGGTTGTGGAGGCGATTCCTACCAATTGTTCCAACAAATCTCAACCGACGCCCGTCAACTGCGACGACACCTCCGCGACGTGGTCGATGTAGGCCGTCGGGAGGCCGTACAGCAGGGCCGCGATCTCCCTGTCGTGGATCACCGGCAGGGCGGCCAGCGCGTCCGAGGCCAGGCCGCGGCAGAACTCCAGCGTGTTGGGCACCAGGTCGCCCGCGCGCAGCCGGCGCAGCGCCTCGTCCACCTGCTCGTCGCTCATGTCGCGGCCGAGCAGGTCGCCGAGGTCGGTGCCGGACAGGAGCAGCGGCAGGCTGTAGACGCCCTGCCGCAGGTCGTTGCCGGCCGGCTTGCCGAGCTGGGCGCTGGAGGCGGTCAGGTCGAGCAGGTCGTCCAGCACCTGGAAGATCAGCCCGAACTTCTCGCCGTACGCCGCCACGCGCGCCCGGTCCTCGGCGCAGGCCCGCGCGCAGACGGCCGCCACCAGGCAGCCGGCCCGGAACAGCGCGGCGGTCTTGCCGGTGATCGAACGCAGCGCGCTCTCCCTGGTCCTGGCCGGGTTGAACAGGTCGCTCGTCTCCAGGTACTGGCCCTCGGCCAGCTCCACCACGGTGGCCGCGAGCACCTCGGCGACCGGCCTGGACACCGCGGTGATCGCCGCCAGACCCGCCCTGGCCAGCATGAAGTCGCCGATCACCAGAGCCTTGCCCTCGCCCAGCTCGGCATTGAGCGTACGGGTGCCGCGCCGCTCGGTCGCCCGGTCCATGAGGTCGTCGTGCACGAGCGAGCCGGCGTGGATCAGCTCGACGCAGGCGGCGGCCGTGACCACCCGGCGGTCGGGGGCCTTGCCGAGGGCGAGCGAGGTCGCCAGCGTCAGCGCCGGACGCAACCGCTTGCCTCCGGCGCTGACGATCCGCCCGGCGCCCGCGTTGATCCCCGGCAGCGCGGACGAGCCGCTGAGCCGCCTGATCCTGGCCTCGACCTTGCGCAGACCCTGGCTGACGGCGGGGCTGTTCACGAGTTGCTCCATGGGACCAAGCCTGCTCCCGCGCCGCTGTGCCGCTCCTGAGAGACGCTGAGGACGCTCTCAGCCCTTGACCCTGACATCGTGTGAGCGGGTACGACAGGATGTCCCCCGGGCTTAGGAGGACATCATGGGAATGGCGGAGCGGGTCGAGGCGGTCCTGAAGGCCGGCACGGCGCCCAATCTGCACGCGGTCGTGGTCATGCGGGGCGGCGAGGTCGTCGTCGAGCACTACGGCGCGGGCGTCGACCAGCGGATCACCGAGGAGCCCCGGCACGTCGTGTTCGACCGCGACACGCCGCACGACGTGCGGTCGGTCACCAAGAGCGTGGTCGCGCTGCTGTACGGCGTGGCCCTGCGCGACGGGCTGGTGCCGCCGCCGGACGCGAGACTGGTGGAGCAGTTCCCCGAATATCCGGACCTGGTGGCTGACCCGGGCCGGGCGCACCTCACCGTCGCCCATGCGCTCACCATGACGCTCGGCATCGACTGGAACGAGGACCTGCCGTACACGAGCCCGGCCAACAGCGAGATCGCGATGGAGCTCGCTCCTGACCGGTACCGGTTCATTTTGGAACGTCCGGTGGTCGAGGAGGCCGGGAAGCGGTGGCGGTACTGCGGCGGGGCCTCGGCCCTGCTCGGCGGGCTCATCGCGCGGGGGGCCGGCGAACCGCTGGCGGAGTACGCCGCCAAGGCGCTGTTCGAGCCGCTGGGCATCACCCGCACCGAGTGGGTCAAGGGCACGGACGGCGTGGCGATGGCCGCGGCCGGGCTGCGGCTGCGGCCCCTCGACCTGGCCGCGCTCGGCCGGCTGGTGCTCGGCGGCGGGCTGGGCATCGTCCCCGAGCAGTGGGTGCGCGAGATGACGCGGCCCCGCGTCGTCATCGACGGCGACTTCCGCTACGGCTACCAGTGGTACGTGAGCACCGGCGACCGGCCGTGGACCGAGGCCATCGGGAACGGCGGCCAGCGGCTGCTCGTGCTGCCCGGCGAGGAGCTGGTCGTCGCGGTGACGGCCGGCGACTACAACGCCGAGCAGGTCAGCGCCACGGCCGTGCTGGACGCCGTCCTCGGCCGCTGAGCCGGTCACGGCACCAGCAGGACGCGGCCCGTGACCGCGCGCGACTCCAGGAGGCGGTGGGCCTTCGCCGCCTCGGCCAGCGGCAGGGTCTCGTGGACGACGGCGCGGCTGCGTCCTGAGCCGAGCCGGGCCAGCATCTCGGGATAGTGCGTGCCGAACACCTGACCGGCCCAGCCGGGGCCGCTGCAGCCGACGACGGTCACGCCGCGTTCCATCAGGTCGGCGGCCGTGACGGCGGCGGGCTCGCCGCTCAGCATGCCGTAGAACAACATCCGCCCGGTGCCGGGCGCGAGCCGGTCGAGCACCCGCCGGGCCGACGCGCCGCCGATCGACTCGAAGGCCACGTCGACGTCCGGCAGCGCGTCCGGCCAGCTCGGGTCGCCGTGGTCCAGGGCCTGGTCGGCGCCCAGGTCGAGGGCCTGCTGCCGCTTGGCCGGCGAGCCCGCGGTGGCGATCACCCGGGCCGCCCCGAACTCCTTGGCGTGCGCGACCACGTAGCCGCCGACCGCGCCGGCGCCCGCCTCGACCAGCACGGTCTCCCCGCCGCCGAGCCGCGCCCGGTGCAGCAGGGCGAGGGCGATCGCGCCGGGCGCGGCCCCGGCCAGGGCCTCCAGGGGCGGCACGTCCGCGGGGACGGGGCAGGTCAGGGCGGCGGGCATGGCCACGTACTCGGCGTAGGCGCCGAGACCGCCGGTCACCCCCACGCGGACGGTGCCGAGCAGGCCGTCGTCCACGCCCTCGCCGGTCTCGACGACCTCGCCGACCGCCTCCGCGCCGGGCACGACGGGCAGCGGCAGCGGGAACGGCAGCGCGCCCGAGCGGATCTGCGTCTCGGCGTAGCTGACGCCGATCGCCTGCGCGCGGAGGAGGACCTGGCCCGCCTCGGGGCGCGGGCGGGGCAGGTCCACCGGCCGCAGGGTCTCGGGGCCGCCGATGGCGTCGAGCTGGATGGCACGCATGGTTGTTCCCGTCTCTATCTGAACCGTTGGTCCAGTTAATATATGGACCGCTGGTCAAGTTTGTCCATGGGCAACAATGACCGGATGGAACGTCAAGAGCGGGCCGACGCCGCGCGCAACAGGCGGGCGATCCTGCGGGCGGCGGAGGAACTGCTCCGCCGCCACCCGCCCGAGCAGGTCTCCGTCGAGCGGGTGGCGGTGGCCGCCGGCGTGGGCAAGGGGACGGTGTTCCACCGGTTCGGCAGCCGTACCGGGCTGATGCGGGAGCTGATGAGCGAGCGGGCCCGCGAGCTGGACAAGGCGGTGGCCGAGGGACCGCCGCCGCTCGGCCCCGGAGCGCCGCCCGTCGAGCGGCTGGTCGCCTTCCTGGGCGCGGTGGCCGAGCTGGCGGCGCGCAACGGCAACCTGGTGGCGGCGCACGAGCACGCGGTCGCGACCAGCAGATCCGAGCCCCGGGAGACCAATCCGATCTACACCGGCTGGCACCGGCACGTCACCGCCCTGATCGCCGAGGGCCGCCCCGACGTGGACGCGGACGAGATCGCGCACCTGCTGCTCGGGTCCCTGCACATGGAGCCGATCGCGAGCCGGTTGCGGGCGGGGGACAGCGCGCGGCTCGCCCGCAGCTTCGCCGCCCTGGCCGAGGGCCTGCTCGGCCGGCCCGCCCCTTAGCGCCGAGGACCGGCGGGCACGGCCGTCAGAGGGGGAGGGTGGTGGCGGCCGTGTGGAAGGCGGCGACGGCAGCGCGGACCGCCGGGTGGTCGCCGTAGCCGCGGCGGAAGGCCGCCCGCGTGCGGCGGCTCAGGGGCAGGCGGGTCAGCGAGACGCCGGCCGGCGGGGTCAGCGCCGCCAGCCTGGGCACGAGCGCGACGCCCTGACCGGCGGCGGCGAAGGCGAGCACGGTGTCGAAGTCGTCGATGTGGTGCCGGACCCGGGGCTCGAACCCGGCCGCCTGGCAGGCCCTGATCGCCATGGTGTGGCAGAGCGTGCCCGGCTTGCCCGTGATCCACGGGTCGTCG
This sequence comes from Nonomuraea sp. NPDC001636, assembly GCF_040298265.1. Classification (NCBI taxonomy): domain Bacteria; kingdom Bacillati; phylum Actinomycetota; class Actinomycetes; order Streptosporangiales; family Streptosporangiaceae; genus Nonomuraea; species Nonomuraea sp. NPDC001636. The sequence goes on along the minus strand of NZ_JBEOZT010000027.1, from coordinate 15,271 downwards.
CGGGCGTCGAGGACGCGGGCCCGGTCGGTCAGGTACATCGGCTCGGTGAACAGCGGCTCGGTCTCGATGGAGGCGTCGGTGACCGGGGGCACGAAGTCGTACTCGTGCACGAGGGCGACGTCGAGCTCGCCCGCCCGCAGCGCCGCCGAGACGTCGGCGGGGTCGATCTCGGCCACCATCGGCTCCAGCCCGGGACAGTCCGCGGCCAGGCGGGCGAGCGCGGGCGGCAGCAGCACGCGGGTCGCCGTGGGGAACGCGCCGATCCGCAGGGGCCCCGACGGCCCGCCCTGCGCGGCGGCGAGCGCGGCCGAGGCGCGTTCGAGCTGTTCCAGGACGGCCTGCGCGTGCTCGACCAGCAGCAGCCCGGCCGGGGTGAGCGTGACCGTGCGCCCGGTGCGTTCCAGCAGCGGCACGCCCGCCTCCCGTTCCAGGGCGCTGAGCTGCTGCGAGACCGCCGAGGGGGTGAACGTGACCGCCTCGGCCACGGCGGTGATCGTGCCGCGCCTGGCCAGCTCGCGGAGCAGGTGGAGCTTGCGTGGGTCGAGCATAAGTCCATCTTAAGCTCGAACGAAGAAATCCGAACTGGACCTAACAGGTCTGCGGGCGGCAGGCTCGAAGCATGCTGAGAGGAATCCACGTACCGCTGGTCACGCCGTTCACGTCGTCGGGGGAGGTGGCCGCCGACGCGGTCGAGAAGCTCGCCCGGCAGATGCTCGACGAGGGCGCGGCCGGTCTGGTGGCGCTGGGGACGACGGCCGAGGTGGCCGCCCTCGACCCCGGCGAGCGGGCCCTGGTGGTCGAGACCTGCGTACGCGTGTGCGCGGAGCGCCGGGCGCTGCTGACCGTCGGCGTGACCGGGAACGACACCCGCACGACCGCCGCGGCGCTGCGCGAACTCCCCACCGGGGTGGACGCGGCCCTGGTGACCGTGCCGTACTTCCTGCGGCCCGGCGAGCGCGGCGTGATCGCGCACTTCGAGGCGCTGGCCGAGGCGTCACCCGTGCCGCTGGTGATCTACCACATCCCCTACCGGACCGGACAGGCCGTGGGCGCCGCGACGCTGCGGGCCGTCGGTGAGCACCCGAACATCGCGGGCGTCAAGTACGCCGCCGGCGGCATCGACCAGGACACGGTGGACCTGCTCGCGGACCTGCCCGACGGCTTCGAGGTGCTGGGCGGCGACGACGCGTTCGTCTCGCCGCTGCTCGCGCTCGGCGCCACCGGCGGCATCCTGGCCTCGGCGCACGTCCTGACCAGGAGCTTCGTCGAGCTGGCCGACGCCTGGCTGGCCGGCGACGTGGCCACCGCGCGCCCGCTCGGGCACCGGCTGGCCCAGGTCTCCCGCGCGCTCTTCACCGAGCCCAACCCGACCGTGATCAAGGGCGTCCTGCACGCCAGGGGCCTGATCCCGACGCCGGACGTGCGGCTGCCGCTGCTGCCCGCCTCCGCCGCCGCGGTGTCACAGGCCGACCTGGTGGCGGTACATCCAGGCCAGTGACTCCTGGCTCGCGCTGCGCTTCAGGAACATCGGCAGCATCAGGTCGCGGAAGACCCGGGCGACCGGGCCCGCGGCCTTGCTGTTGCTGATCGTCCTGGAGTAGGCGACCACCCGCTCGACCCTGGGCCGCCGCTCGGCCTCGAACCGTTCGAACGCCGCGCGGTGGTCCTTCGCCTCGCGCAGGCACCTGGCCAGGACGACCGCGTCCTCGACGGCCAGCGAGGCGCCCTGGCCGGAGCTGGGCGAGGTGGCGTGGGCGGCGTCCCCGGTGAGCAGGACGCGGCCCCGGTGCCAGACGGGCACCGGCGGCAGGTCGTACACCGGCAGCGCCGGGCCCACGGGGCCGCTGCGGACGAGGTCGGCCGAGGGGTTCGCGTCCCCCTCGAACGCCGCCGCCAGGACCGGCCGCCAGTCGGCGGGCACGTCGCCGAGCCGTCTGGGCAGGTTCGCGAACCACCAGGTGTCGCCCGACTCGGTCACCGTGCAGCCGAAGAAGGCCCGCTTGCCGAAGACCATGTCGTAGACGCCGGGCTCGCCGAAGCCGCCGGTTCCAGTGTTCCTGACGATGCCGCCGAAGCTGTACAGGCCGCTGTAGCGCGGGCCGGGCGCGCCGGGGTCAAGCAGCGAACGGGTGCGCGAGTGCACGCCGTCGCAGGCGATCAGCAGGTCGCCGGCGGCCGAGGTGCCGTCCTCGAAGGTCGCCACGACCTGGTCGCCGGTGTCGTCGTAGGAGACCAGGCGGTGGCCGTACGCGATCGGGACGCCGCGCCGGGCGGCCTCGTCGCGCAGGGCGCCGTAGAGGTCGGAGCGGAGCACGGTGTGGCTGACCGTGCCGTCGTCGAGGCGCAGGCCGTTGGCCACCTCGCCGAGGCGCTTGCCGGTGCCGCTCCACATGACCATGCGCGGGGTGGGGATGGCCGACGACAGCACCTCGCGGTGGACGCCGAGCACGCGCAGGGCGGCCAGGCCGTTGGAGGCGAGGTTGAGGAACGAGCCGACGTTCTCGGCGCCCCGCGGGTACGCCTCGTGGATCTCGGCGTCGATGCCGGCCGCCTGAAGGGCCATCGCCGTGACCGGCCCGCCGATCCCGCAGCCTATGATCAGAGCCTTCATGCTGGTATCCTTTCGTTCGACCGAACGAAATATATGAGCGCGGGTGGCGGGATGTCCAGGGATATTTCGGAGCATCGAAAGAAATTGTTGGACGAACTGGTCGAGGCGGGCCGGGAGAGCAGCAACGCCGCGGTCATGTACCACAGCGCCATGGGCGAGCGGCTGGGTCTGGGGATGACCGAGGAGAAGACGCTCGACCTGCTCCAGCGCCTCGGGCCGCTGACCGCCGGAGAGCTGTCCCAGCACACGGGCCTCGCCCCGGCCTCCGTCAGCGGGCTGATCGACCGGCTGGAGGCCAAATGGCTGGTCCGCCGGGTGCGCGACACCAAAGACCGGCGCCGGGTCATCGTCGAGATCAACTGGGAGCGGCTGGCCGGCTTCGGCGAGCTGTTCGAGCCGTTCGTGGCCGCCATGTCCGGCCTGTACGACCGCTACACCGACGACGAGCTGGCCCTGATCGTCGACTTCCTCCGGCGGTCCACCGCCCTGCAGCGGGAGGCCACCACGTCGCTGCGCGCCGAATAAGGGGCTGTACACAATCCCGCTTATGGGCTATGGTGTCCGCCGATATGGGTTACTGCTTCCTGTGATTCTCACGCCCGAGGCGCGCACGCGTTGAGCCGACCGCTCCGCCGCGCCTCGTACCGGTCATATCCGCGTTGAGACAAGGAGGTGGAGCCTCTATGCGTACCGCTGCCCAATTGGCACTGAACGAGATCACCAAGCGTTACGACACCCGAATCGTCCTGGACCGGGTGTCGCTCACCGTCCGGCCCGGCGAGAAGGCCGGGGTGATCGGCGACAACGGCTCGGGCAAGTCCACGCTGCTCAGGCTCATGGCGGGCGTCGAGCGTCCGGACAACGGCGAGCTGACCGTGGTCGCGCCCGGCGGCGTGGGGCACCTGCCGCAGTCGCTGGAGCTGCCGCCGCACGCCACCGTGGCCGACGTCGTCGACCTGGCCCTGGCCGAGCTGCGCGAGATCGAGGCGCGCATGCGCGCGCTCGCCGGCACCGACCTGGACGCCTACGCCGCCGCCGTCGCCGAGTTCGAGGCGCGCGGCGGCTACGAGGCCGACACCCGGGTGGACGTCGCGCTGCACGGACTGGGCCTGCCCGGCCTCGACCGGGACCGCCCGGTCGCGACGATGTCGGGCGGCGAGCGGTCCAGGCTCGCCCTGGCCGCCACGCTGGCCGCCGCGCCGGAGCTGCTGCTGCTCGACGAGCCGACCAACGACCTGGACGACCAGGCCGTCGCCTGGCTCGAACAGCACCTGCGCGAGCACCGCGGCACGGTCGTCGCGATCAGCCACGACCGCGCGTTCCTCGACCGGGTCACCACGATGATCCTGGAGGTCTCCGACGGGCGGGTGCGCCGCTACGGCGACGGCTACTCGGGCTACCTCGCGGCCAAGGCCGCCGAACGGGCCGCGCACGTGCGGGCCCACGAGGAGTGGCGGTCCGAGCTGGCCCGGCACGCCGGGCTGGTGGCGGCCAACGCGGGGCGGCTGGCGGCCATCCCGCGCGGGATGGTCCAGGCCGGGATGGGCACCGGCGCGTGGCGGGCGCGGTCGCGTACGCACGGCGCCGCCGGGCGCGTCCGGCAGTCGCGGGCGCGGATGCGATGGCTCGAAGAGCACGCGGTGCCGCCGCCCCCGGTGCCGCTCCGCTTCACCGCCGCCATCACCACCCCGCTTCCCGCCGACGTGCTTCTCCCGGAACATCCCGACGTGGTCGTCCCGGCTGATGTGCGTCTGCCGGAACGCCTTCAGGGCGTGGCCGATGCGGGCGGGGTGGGGCCGCGGTCCATGGTGGTCGTGCTCGACGGGGTGCGGGTGGCCGGGCGGCTGTGGATCGACGGGCTCGCCGTACGGCGGGGGGAGCGGCTGCTCGTCACCGGGCCGAACGGCGCGGGCAAGACCACGCTCATGCGGGTGCTGGCCGGCGAGCTGCGTCCCGACGAGGGGACCGTACGCCGGACCGGACGGGCCGGTCTGCTGCGCCAGGAGGAACGGGCGGCCCGGCTGGACCGTACCGTCCTCGCGGCCTTCGCCGAGGGACGGACGGGCAGCCCCGACGAGCACGCCGACCGGCTGCTCGGCCTGGGCCTGTTCCGGCCGGACGACCTGCGTCGGCGGCTGGCCGACCTCTCGTACGGACAGCGCCGCCGGGTCGAGCTGGCCCGCCTGGTCACCGAACCGGTGGACCTGCTGCTGCTCGACGAGCCGACCAACCACCTGTCGCCGATGCTGGTGGAGCAGCTTGAGGAGGCGCTGGCGCACTACGAGGGCGCGCTGGTGGTCGTCACCCACGACCGCCGCCTGCGCGCCGCGTTCACCGGCACCCACCTGGAGCTCGCACCCGCCCCGCCCAGCGAGCGGACCCGCTGACAGCCGGGCCCGCCCTGCTCAGGGTTCGGGCCCGCTGACGGCCGGGCCCGCTGCGCTCAGGGGGCGGGCCCGCTGCGGTCAGCGGTCCGACTCCCTGATGGCCGTGCCCACCTCGCTCACCCGGTCGGCGAGGAGGCCGAGGGCGCCCACGGCCCTGGTCATCGGGTCGTCGCCGGAGCCGCCGAGCGCCCTGGCCCGCAGGAAGGCCGCCTTGATCTCCGCCCAGCGCGCCGCCTGGGCGGGGGTGAGGCGGCCGCGCAGCTCGGCCAGCTTGAGCAGGTTGGCCTCGGCGTCCTGGGTGAGGGTCTGCGCCTCGCCCAGGTAGTGGTCGTCGATCACCGCCTCAAGCTCCTCGTCGTTCATGGCGGGCACGATGCGCTCGGCCAGCTTGTTCATGTTCCGGTACGACCCCTGCAACCGGTACGGCGGCTCGGTCCTGGACGCCTCCGCCTGGGACGCCGACGCGATGTAGGCCGCGTTGTTGGCCAGCACCACCTCCTGCGCCCGCACCAGCTTGCCCAGCACGCCGAGCACCTGCTCCAGCTCGGCCTTGCCGTACGGGTGCCGCAGCTGGTCGGGGCGGACGGCCGGGTCGCCCTTGGCCAGGCGTACCAGGAGCTCGACGTCGGCCCGGTCGCGGCCCGAGAGGGGGGCGAGCACCGGGTTGGAGGTCAGCGCGTTGTCCACGTAGCTCAGCGCGAACAGCTCGTCCCTGCCGGAGAGCACGTCGCCCAGGTTCCACACGTCGGCGCGGTTGGCCAGCATGTCCGGGATGCGGAAGCGCTGCCCGGACTCGGTGTACGGGTTGCCCGCCATGCACACCGCGAAGCGCTTCCCGCGCAGGTCGTATGTGCGGGTCCGGCCGTTCCAGACGCCCTCGATGCGGCGCTGGGCGTCGCACAGCGAGATGAACTTCTGCAGCAGCTCCGGCGAGGTGTGCTGGATGTCGTCCAGGTAGAGCAGGGTGTTGTTGCCGCTCTCCAGCGCGAAGGAGATCTTCTCGACCTCCTGCCTGGCCGTGGCGTCGGGCGCGTCGGCCGGGTCGAGCGAGGTGACGCCGTGGCCGAGCGCCGGGCCGTTCACCTTGACGAAGACCAGGCCGAGGCGGCTGGCGACGTACTCCATCAGCGTGGTCTTGCCGTAGCCGGGCGGCGAGATGAGCAGCAGCAGGCCCATCTGGTCGGTGCGCTTGCCCGCGCCCGCCGCGCCGAGCTGCTTGGCCAGGTTGTCGCCGATCAGCGGCAGGTAGACCTCGTCCAGCAGCCGGTTGCGGACGAACGCGCTCATGACCTTGGGCCGGTACTCCTCCAGGCGCAACCGGCGGCGTTCCTGCTCGATCAGCTCGTTGCGGCGGCGCTGGTAGGCCCGGTAGGCCGGGACCCGGTCCTGCCGGAAGGCGCGCGCCCTGGTCAGCAGCTCGTCGAGCCTGACCCGCAGCCTGCGGTCCTGCACGCGCGGATGCGCGCCGAGCAGCCCCTCGACGGTCTCCTCTACGGCTGCGTCGGAGTCGTGGCGCGGCAGGTCGCACAGGAGCACGGCGACGGCCTCGGCCACCTCGGGGCCCTGCCGGTAGGCGCCGATCCAGGCGTGGGCGAGCTGCAGCCGCTCGGGCAGGGGGAGCGCGGCCAGCTCCTCCTCGAACTCGCGCGTCCTGGCCGGGCCGAGCGCCTGCCGGAAGCCGTCGAGGAGGTCGCGCGCCGCCTTGCCGGTCACGAAGCCGGACGGCGTCGCGCCCAGCTCCTCGACCAGGTACTCGCCGGCCAGCGCGGCCGTGCTCTGCCCGGTGTCCTGCCCGGTGTCCTGCCCGGTGTCCTGGCCGGGGGAGAAGGCGGCGATCCGGGCGCCGAGCTCGGCGGCCAGCGCGTCCAGGGCGGGCGTCCGGCCGAAGACCGCGCGGGCGCGGACCAGGGAGGCGGCCCTGGTGGCCAATGTTTTACGTGAAACCTCGTCCGTGCCGAAGGCCCAGAAGAGCTGCGCCGCCGCGCGGGCCTCGGGCGGGTAGCGCAGCAGGCCGGCGCCCTCGCGCAGGCGGACCAGGCTCTCCAGGACGAGGAGCGCGTCGTGGTCGTGCACTCCGCGCTCGTAGCCCTCGTCGTAGCGCTGCTCGGCAGCCTGGCGTACCAGGTCGGCCAGGGGAGCGCCGGGCTCTGCGGAGTCCAGGAGCGAGGCGGCCAGGTGCTCGGCCCGGTAGATCTCCGGCGTCTCCGACACCAGCAGCTGCTCCCAGAACGGCCGCGTGTCGGCGAACGACGCCGGCACGGGCGCGCGGTAGTCGGTGCCGGTGATCGCGAAGTGCATCTCGCCGTCGTGCGGGACCAGCGTCAGGTCGATCGGCTGGGTGTTGACGGCGAACAGGTGACGGCCGAGCCGCAGCGTCTCGCCGCCGTCGGTGAACAGGTCCAGCCGGTCCCGCAGGGCGCGGCCGGCCTCCTGCTGGGCCGCCTTGACCCGGCCGTCCAGCTCCTCGGCCCGGACGGCGTCGCCCAGGGAACGCAGCTCGGCCGCCGCCGTACGGACCCTGCCGACCATCGGATCGGTGGCGAAGTACGTGTTGACCTCGTCCATCGAGCCCAGCGACGCCAGCCGCCTGGTCACGCTGCCCAGGATGCGCTCGGCCGAGGCGAAGACCCGGTCGGCCCGCCGGGCCAGGCCGTCGAGCTGGGTCTGCTTCCTGGCCGAGAACGCCTCGTAGACCTCGTCCCGCTTGCCCGCGAGCTGGGTGGCGAAGTCGTCGAACTCGCCGAACCGCGCCTCCAGGTTCTCCACCTGGAGCATCAGGCGACCGAGCTGCTCGTCGCACTTGTCCGGCGTGTCGGCCATCGCCAGCGCGCCCGACACAGCCTGGCCGAACAGGGCGAACTCGGCGGCGAAGGCCGCGCGGCCCTCCGAGCCGAGCAGCTCGCGCCGCCGCCCGTCCAGGACGGCCCGCGCCCGGTTCACCCCGGCCAGCACCTCGGCGATCCGGCCCAGGATCGACGTGCGGACCGTGGCGTCGGCGATCTCCAGCGAGCCGACGACCTCCGTCACCACCTCCAGGCCCTCCGCCTGCTCGGCCAGCCGGTCGGCGACGGGCGCGGCCTCGGCCACGGTCGCGATCGCGGCGGCGTCGGCGGCCAGCCGTTCGACCGCCGCGTGGTAGGCGGTGAACGCCTCCGCGCCCTCCAGGAAGGCGACCGCGCGCCGGCCGGTCGCGGCCAGCTCCGCGGTCACGGCGGCGGACAGCTCGTCCAGGCGGGTGAGGTCCAGGTAGCGGACGTCGCGCAGGGTCACCAGGCGGCCCTGCTGCCTGCGCAGGCCGGCCAGCGTGGTGACCCAGGCGTCGGCGCCGGCGGGGGTGTCGGCGGCGGCCGCGCGTACCAGGTGGGTGGTCTCCTCGGCGGCCGCGGCCAGGGTGTCGGCGGCCTGGCGGGTGAGCTGCTCGACGTTCTCGTACTCGTCGAGCACCTGCTCGGCGGTGGCGCGCACGTCGGCGAGCGGCGCGGCGAGCCCGTGCTCGCCGAGCCAGTGGTAGGAGTCGGCGGCGCGGGTGCAGGCGGCGATCAGCGCCTCGAACGTGGCCTCCGACGCCGCCATCTCCTCGACCATGCGGGCCACGGACAGGCAGTCGGAGATGCCGCGCACCAGCTCGGCGTTGCCGATGCGCTCCAGGGGCCCGGTCCCGGCGGGCTGGGCGGCGGCGTAGGTGTCGGACACGTACGGCGTCTGCCACACCTGCATCGGGTGGACCCGGGTCGGCTCCTCGGAGAGGGCGCGGAAGACCACCATCGTGCCGTCGTCGAACAGGGAGTACCCGTGGCAGACGATGGGGTTGGCCACCTCCTTCCTGATCACGTTGTACGGCAGCAGCAACGAGCGGCCGTCGCCCCGGGCGTGGAAGACGTACAGGACGTCCTCGCCGTTGGGGGAGCGCACGACCCGCTCGAACTCCAGGTCCGCCACGTCCGTGTCGAAGGTCTTGCTGATCCCGGTCGCCAGGTAGTAGCCGCCCGGGAAGATCAGCCCCTGGTCCTCGGGCAGCCGCTGGCAGGACTGGCCGATGCCGTCGAGCCTGGTCACCGCCTTGGTACGGGTGTTGAACACCAGATGCCGCCAGTCCGGCTCCTTGTACGGCCTGATCCGCATCAGGACGAGCGGTCCGACCCTGGCGTACTCGACGTCGGCGTCGGCCAGCGACTGGAGGCGTTCGGTGACCGGCTCGGAGTAGACGCCCGCGCCGGTCTCGGTGTTGTTCTCGACCTTGATGGTGAGGTCGCCGCCGATCGTCTCGACGAAGACCTCGCCCTCGATGGAGATGTGCGGATGGCGGCCGAGCACGTGGTCGTCACGGGTGGTCGGCGTCCATTCGAAGTCGTGGGACGGGGGGAAGACGTGGTCCCGCTCCCCCCTGTTGTCCAGATATTTCGGGACACCGCCGTTGCTGACCGTCCACCTGAGCACCCGCGTGTCCGCCGGGCCCGTCCGGAACACCGCCAGCAGCTTGCCCTCGACCCGGCGCAGCTGCTGGAGCCTGGTCTCCTTGTAGTACCGGTACAGCTCGGCGAAGTCCTTCCTGAACGCCGGCTCCTCCAGCGTCTCCAGCTTCCCCGTCTCGAACGTGAACGCGTCCCCGTCCCTGGTGAAGCGGTGGACGGCGAACACGTCGGCCACGGTCGTCTCCGGCTTGAGCCCGATGAAGACGTTGTAGCCGAACAACATCACCTCGCCCAGCGAGACGATGTCCCTCGGGACGCAGTTGTTCTCGGTCCTGATCCGCTCGGTGCCGAGCAGGCGCAGCTCCGCGCCGCCGAAGACGCGCAGCCGCTGCCCGTTGACCTCCTCCGCCGCCACCGCGAGGGCCTTGGCCTGCGCCTGGAGACGGTTCCGCAGAACCTCGTAGGTCCCGGCTTCCAGCTCGGTGGTGCTCACGTCAGCCCTTCGCCGCCGCCAGCGCGGCCACGGGGGAGTCGGCCACGCCCAGCCGGCGCGCGGTCTCCAGCAGCTCGCCGAGCGCCGTCGACTGCGGGCCGCCGTCCTGGATGAGCCGCATGAGCAGGGCCGAGACGGTCAGGTTCTTGATGTCCTCGGTGCGCACCCCGCCGACCACGCTCGCGATGTCCGCCGCCAGGCTGGCCGTCCCGTTGAGGTACGGCGCCGCGAGGGCCCCGGCCACGTTCGAGTGGCCGACGAAGCCGTCCACCGCCTTGCCCGCGGTGATCGAGCCGACCACCTTGTCGAAGAACATCGTGTCGCCGCCGACGATGTCGATGTTGGCCTTGGCCAGGCCCGCCGCCAGCACGCTGGCCTGCGACTCGGCCACCTGGCGGGTGACGTCGATGTGCTTGAGCCGGATCTCCTTGTCGGCCTCCAGGCGCAGGCGGTACTCCTCGTGGCCCCGGCTGGCCTCGTCCAGGGCGGCCATCGCGGCGGCCTTCTGGGTCAGGCCCTCGGCCTCGGCCTTCAGCTTCTCGCCGATCGCGGTGGCGCCGGCCAGCGCCATGGCCTGCTCGCCCGCGGCCTGCGCCTTGAGCCGGTCGCCCTCGATCAGCGCCATGGCCCGCGCGCCCTCGGCCTCGGCCCGCAGCCGCTCGCCCAGGGACAGGGCCTCGGCGCGGCCGACCTTCTCGATGGCGTCCGCGTCGCGCTCCTTGACCTGCACCTGCGCCAGCCCGGCCGCGGCGGACTCGGCCTGCACGCCCTCCGCGAGCCGGATCTTGGCCCGCGCCTCCAGCTCGGCGGCCTGCTGCCGGGCCTCGGCCAGCACCAGCTCCTCGCGGGCCTTGAACTTCGAGGCCGCCTCCGCGGCCTCGGCCGCCTTGATGTCCTTGACCAGGTTCTCCTGCGCCTCGGCCTCGGCCGCGATGATCACCTGCTGACGGGTGCGCTCGGCCTCCTCGACCACGCGCAGCCGCTTGATGCTCTCCTCCTGCTCGGCCACCGTCTTGTCGACCGCGATGCGCTCCCTGATGACCTCGGCGATCGACCGCTTCTCGGTCTCGACCTCCTTGTCCTTGGCGATGCGCGACAGCTCGGTCTCCCGCTCGCGGGCGATGACCTCCAGCAGGCGGTCCTTCTCTATGCGCTCGCTCTCGATCGCGATCACCCGCTCGCGGTTCTTCTCGGCGACCGCCACCTCGCGGGCCTGGTTCTCGCGCTGCACGCCGATCTGCTCGTCGGTCTTGATGCCGGCCGTCTGCGCGCGCAGCCGCTCCTCGGCCTGCACGCGGGCGATCTCCGCCTCCTCGCGGGCCTTGACGGTCTCGATCTCGCGGCGCTGCTTGAGCTCGGCGTCGGCCTGGCGGCGCTGGAGCTCCAGGATGGCCTCGCGGGCGTCCACGTTCTGGCGGGTGATCTCCTTCTCCTCGGCCCGCTGGAACTCGTTGGTCCGTACGTGCTCCAGCGCGGTCAGCTCGGTGATCTTCCTGATGCCCTGCGCGTCCAGGATGTTGCTGGAGTCGAGCTGGGTGAGCGCGGTCTGCTCCAGGTAGTCGATGGCGGCGTCTTCGAGGCTGTAGCCGTTCAGGTCGGTGCCGATGAGCCGGATGATCTCGTCGCGGAACTCGTCCCGCTTGGTGTAGAGGTCGACGAAGTCGAGCTGCTTGCCGGCCGTCTTCAGCGCCTCGGAGAACTTGGCGCTGAACAGCTCCTGGAGGGTGTTCTCGTCGCTGGCCCGCGCGGTGCCGATGGCCTGGGCGACCTTGATGACGTCCTCGGCGGTCTTGTTCACCCGGACGAAGAACGTGATCTTGATGTCGGCCCTGATGTTGTCCCGGCAGATCAGCCCCTCACGGCCGGTACGCGTGATCTCGATGGTCTTCACCGAGATGTCCATGGTCTCGGCCTTGTGGACGACCGGCAGCACGATGGCGCCGGTGAACGTCACGTCCACCTTGTTGACCTTCGACACGATCAGCGCCTTGCCCTGTTCCACCTTGCGGAAAAGGCGGCCGATGATGACCAGCAGGCCAATCACGATGACCAGGACGACGGCGAGAAATACGCCGAAGCCCGTGGAGATGACGTCCATCAGAGCTCGCTTTCGTAGGGCATGACCCAGAAGAATTCGCCGTCTTTGTCGTATTCGAAGATGAGTGCTTTGTCGCCGCGGCCCAGGCGGTCCCGCCCGGTCGTCCGGACCTGGACGACCGCGGTCGAGCCGTCCTCGGCGGTGACCTCGGCCTGGCCGAAGTCGGGGGTGGCGGCACCGGTGCGGATGACGCACGGGCGGCCCACGAGGTCGCCGCGCGAGTGCTGCCCGCCGTCCTGGAAAGCCCTGCGCAGCGGCCCGACCAGGGCGCGCGTGGCGAGCCAGCCGCCCGCCGCCGCGGCGAAGGGCACGGCGGCCAGCGCGGCGTCCGGCAGCACCTGGCTGCCGACCAGACTCAGCAGCCACGCGACCGCGACCAGCAGGGAGATGACGATCCCGGCGGGGACGCCCCCGAGTCCCAGCCATGGCGCGTCGTGGTCGAGGTCCAGCAGGCCCGCGATGACGGCCAGCCAATAAGCCAGAACCGCCGCGAGGAGGAAAGTGAAAATGACGGTCGGAAAGCTCAGAGCGGCGTGGAAGAACTCGGTCATCAGCCCTCGGTTTGCCCCATCCCCCGGTGTGTCCTGACGGACTATATACATATAAAGCGCGACTAAAGCGGAAAGTTCCCGACTTCATATCGAAAGTTAGCCGACTTGACCTCAAGGGCGGTTGAGGTAGCACGCTCGACGACATGACTGACGTGATGAGGGCGGCGGCGTTCGCCGAGCCGGGCGGCCCCGAGGTGCTGAAGGTGATGGAGGTGCCCGCGCCGCAGGCGGGCCCGGGACAGGTGCGCGTCCGCGTGCGGGCGGCCGGCGTGCAGCCGTTCGACGCGGCCGTACGGGCGGGGTGGCTGCCGCCGTACATGGGGGACGTGCCGTGGCCGCGCATCCCGGGCAACGAGTTCGCCGGCGTGGTCGACCAGGTGGGCGACGGGGTCGCCGGGGTGTCGGCCGGGGACGAGGTGCTGGGCTTCTCGCGCCTGTTCGCCTACGCCGAGTACATCGCGGTCCCGGCGGCCGACGTGGCCTCCAAGCCCGCCGGGACGCCCTGGGAGGTGGCCGGCGGGCTGACCTCCGGCGTGCAGACGGCCGAGCTGGCCCTCGACGCCCTGGCGGTCGGCGCCGGCGAGACGCTGCTCGTGCACGGCGCGGCCGGGTCCGTGGGCACGGCGGCCGTGCAGATCGCCCGCATGCGCGGCGCCACGGTGATCGGCACCGCCCGCGAGGCCAACCACGACCACCTGCGCGACCTCGGCGCGATCCCGGTCGCCTACGGTGACGGGCTCGCCGGCCGGGTGCGCGCGCTCGCCCCCGGCGGCGTGCACGCGGCCCTCGACGGCGCCGGCGGCCACGCCCTGGAGGTCTCGCTCGACCTGGTCGCCGACCGCGGGCGCATCGTCACGCTGGTCGAGCACGGCCGGGCGGCCGAGCTGGGCGTCAAGGTCGTCCAGGGCGAGCGCACGGCCGAACGGCTCGGCCGGTACGCCGCCCTGTACGCCGAGGGCCGCTTCGCCTTCCCGGTACGGCGGACGTACCGGCTGGAGGAGGCGGCCGACGCCCACCGCGAGATCGAGACCAGCCACGGCCGGGGGAAGGTCGTCCTGGTGACGGACTGAGCCCCCAGCCCCTCGCATTCCAGGCGGGCCGGTTCAGACGGCGTTCTTGTGGCGCTGGTTGAACCGGCCCGCCTTCGCGCGGTTGCCGCACACCTCCATCGAGCACCACCTGCGGCTGCCGTTCTTGCTCACGTCGAGGAACCACAGGACGCAGGCCGGGTTCGCGCACTTGCGCAGCCGTTCTGGACGTTCGCGCAGGAGCCGGACGAAGTCGGCGGCCGTCGTCCAGGCCGCCTCCCAGGCCGGGTCGCTCACCACGACGGTCTCGCGCGGCCCGTCGGCGTCCACCCGCGGCCTGGTCGAGCCCTCGGCGAGCACCGCGTTGAGCGCGTCGTGCCCCCGCCCTTCGAGCGAGCCGCGCAGCGCGTCCCGCGCCCGGACGAGCCGGTCGCGCACCCGTTCCAGATCGTCCTCGCCCGGCAGGCCGTGGTCGCCGAGCCAGGAGCGCACGCCGTCCAGGTCGTCGAACTGGTCGAGCAGGGCGCCGTGCTCCACCCAGACGGTGTCGACCAGGTCGAGCGCCATGGGCTCGTCGCGAAGCGGCCGTATCCTCACAGCTTCTAACCCCCCAAAGCGATTTGACTGGTTATCGATCGCCATGCTATCACTTAACCAGCAAAACAGGTTTAGCCGGTTATAGCTGGAGGATGAGATGACTGTTCGGTACCGCACCGCTGTGGTGGACGGCCTCGACGTGTTCTACCGGGAGGCCGGTGACCCGTCGGCGCCCACGCTGGTGCTGCTGCACGGGTTCCCGACCTCGTCGGTGGCCTACCAGGAGCTGATCGCCGACCTGGCGGACGAGTTCCATCTGATCGCGCCCGACTACCCGGGCTTCGGGCACAGCTCGGCCCCCGCGGCCGACGAGTGGGAGTACAGCTTCGACCACCTGGCCGACGTGGTGGACAGCCTCCTCGACACCCTGGGCGTCACCAGGTACGCGCTCTACGTGCACGACTACGGCGCCCCCGTCGGCTTCCGGCTCGCCGTCCGGCACCCGGAGCGCATCACCGGCATCGTCACCCAGAACGGCAACGCGTACGAGGAGGGCCTGACGCCGTTCTGGGAGCCGCTGCGCAAGGCGTGGGCCGACCCCTCCGAGGAGAACACCTCCGCGCTGCTCGGCCTGCTCACCCCCGAGGCCACCCACTGGCAGTACACGCACGGCGTCCCCGACGCCGCCCTGGTCAACCCCGACAAGGCGGCCCTCGACCAGGCCCGCCTCGACCGGCCCGGCAACCACGCCGTCCAGCTCGCCCTCTTCGTGGACTACGGCCGCAACCCGGGCCTCTACCCGCAGTGGCAGGAGTACCTGCGCACGCACCAGCCGCCGGTGCTGGCCGTGTGGGGGCGGCACGACGAGATCTTCGGCCCCGACGGCGCCCTCGCCTTCGACCGGGACACCAGGCGCGCCGAGATCCAGCTCATCGACGCCGGCCACTTCGCCCTGGAGACCCGTGGCCGGCAGATCGCCGCGCTGGTCCGCGACTTCCTCCGCCGCCTCTCCGACTGACGGGAGCCTCCGATGACACAGCCCCGCCGCCGCGCGAACACCACGGCCCGCCCCGGCCTGTCCGCCGCGGCCGTCCACACGCACCGATCCCTGGGCTCCCGCCGCGCGCCCGCCCCCCACGGGCGCGGGGCGGGCC